>JBFYQI010000023.1:0-6878 GCA_041302875.1 Ignavibacteria bacterium | reverse complement strand
TTTGACTTAGCTTCCCACTGTCAGCTTATGAAATACCTCTTCCAAACTTGTCGCCCTGCGCGAGAGCTCCAGCATCACCCAGTGCTCTTGAACGGCGAGGCGGAAGAGATCTTCACGGACATCGGTTCCGCGGGCAACATCGACCAGGAATCGGTGTGTCTGGCCTTCCTGTGTTCCGTACGTCACGTTTTCCACCGAAGGAACCGCCTTGATCTTCGGAACGATGTCGGTCAACGCATTCGCGACGGATGCTTTCAATTCCAACGCAAGCTGGTCCGCACCCCGGAATTGGGATTGTAGTTGTTCCGGCGTTCCATCCGCGGCGATCCGTCCTTCATGAATGATGACAACGCGATCGCAGGTCGCTTGGACTTCGGGAAGAATATGTGTGGACAGAATGACGGTCTTCGCGCGACCGAGCTGACGGATGAGGTTCCGGATCTCGACGATCTGGTTCGGGTCGAGACCGCTCGTGGGTTCATCAAGAATGAGCACCTCGGGATCATGGATCATCGCTTGCGCGAGGCCCACGCGCTGGCGGTATCCCTTCGACAGCTCGCCGATGTCCTTGTGGCGAACATCGCCGATCCCGCAGACTTCCGTCATCTCCTTGAGCCGCGAACGGATGTGGGAACTCTGAACTCCCTGAAGCTGGGCCGCGTACTCGAGATACTCGACCACATTCATATCATGATAGAGGGGATTCATCTCCGGGAGATAGCCGATCTTGCGGCGCACCTCGAACGATTGCTCGGAGACCGAGAGACCGTCGACCTCGACCGTCCCGCCGGATGCGGGGAGGTAGCAGGTGATGATCTTCATCGTCGTGGTTTTGCCGGCGCCGTTTGGACCGAGAAATCCAAGGATTTCTCCGGTTTTCACGTCGAACGAAATGTCATCCACGGCCTTTTCTTGGCCATAGAATTTCGTCAAATTGCGAACTGCAATAGCCATGGTTGGCGATTTCCGATTGTTTTTAAGGATGTTGCGAGACGGGGAATAGATTTTACGGAATCAGCGGCTGAAATTCAAGGAATTTCAGTCGAATTGTGTTAGACGAGGGAAAACTGGGGATAGTTCCCGGAAATCGAGGTTTCGGATTCCTTCACGTGGAGCCCTACAGTGCGACGATTACTCCCACCTTTGCACTCAAGGCTCGCGTCAACCCGTCCACATTTACTTCGCGCTTCAGAAGCGGCACGGCAGCGGAGAGACTCACGTCGAGCTTGCCGGCGAGCGGATAGACGACCTCCCCAACGACATTCACCTGCAATGCGTTGCTGTTCTCGAGATCCGTGTATACTTCGCTCCCGCTGGCTCCTCCGACGAGCACGCTTGATTTCGTCAAGCGCTGGACGGCCAGCAGTTCTCCGGAAAACCGGAGCCGCTCGATCGATGACCGGTATCCGCCCCGAAGCATGATGTCATCTCCCCTCTTCAATCGAGTCAACGCGTTCGTATTCCGGCTGCGCGAGAGTTGATACGCCAACGCCATCATCCACTCATGATTCTCGTACGAGATGCCGACAATGAGGTCGGTCGTGCCGAGTCCGGGTTGGTAGGACTGCGGCAATCCAGCGGCATTCTCCTCTCCGATCGACAATCGCGCCCCTGCTTGGATCGCGAATCGCGTACGATGTGTTTTGTTGATCGTCTGCTCGGCCGTTACCACGGCGTCGCCGATACCGCGCGTCGAGCCAAGCGGGCCGCTAATGTGTGTGAAGGGAAGACGGATCTGCAGATTCGTCTGCGGCGACAATCGGAATACTGCGTCGAGTTGCACGCCGTTGAATGTCAGGTCGTCCGTCGCGGTGCTTCGTCCGTACACATAGAAGACACCGATACGATGGCTTTCGGACTGTTCCGCGCTCCCGACGACGCACGCACCCGCGTCTGAACATTGAGCGAACGACGCATGATGGGTCATCGCTCCTATGAGGCAGATCGTCACCACGATGCTCGCTCGTCCCATGCAAATCTTCATCATCGACCTTCTCAAATCAACGATCAATAATCGTCATTCACAATTGCTTCATTTTGTTTTCATCACAAAAACACCTTTCCAATCTGCCGGCGGCGGTGCAACGCGATAGAGGTCGGCGCGTTCGCTGTAGATCTGCGCGACATAGAACGTCGGGTCGATCTTGATGACCTGCTGCATGTAGGCGATCGCCTCTTCCCATTTCCGCTCGCGATAGAGCCGCAATCCTTCGTGATAGATCTCAAGCGCCTGGCGCTGCGTTTCGGTCAGTTCCATGTCCGCGAGGCCGAGCACCTCGTACACCTTCACCGGCTCGGTCTTGCCCTTGACCTGGATCATATCGAGTTCACGCACGACCACCTTTCCCTTCACATGCTTGAGCGTCATCTCGCTGATCATGATGTGGGAATTGTACTGTTTATTCGCCCCCTCCAGCCGCGACGCGAGGTTGACGCTGTCGCCGATGACCGTGTAGTCGAATCGTTCCTTGCCGCCGACGTTTCCGACGATCATGATGCCGGTGTTGATGCCGCACCGGACGACCATCGGCGGGCGCCCTTCCTTGCTCCACTTCGCACGGAGGACGGTCAAGCGCTTCTGCATCTCCAGCGCCGCCTGAATCGTGCGCATCGCATGATCCTTCTGCGGAATGGGGGCGCCCCAGAAGGCCATGATCGCATCTCCTTCATACTTGTCGAGCGTTCCCTCGTACTTCAGGACGATGGCCGTCATTTCCTCGAGGTATTCGTTGAGGATCTCGACGAGCTTATCCGGACGGTCGTGATACTTTTCCGCGATCGTCGTGAATCCCTGAATGTCCGAGAAGAACACCGTGAGCTCCCGAAGGTCGCCGCCGAGTTTCGCCTTCTCCGGATTCAGGACCAGCTCGTTCACCACGGCCGGATTGATGTAGTGGCTGAACATGTTCTTGATTACAGCCTTCTGTTGCCGCTCAGCGAGATAATCATAGACCGCCGTTCCGATGTACGCAAACACCAGCGCGAGTCCCGGATTGACCACGCTCATCATCACATTCGATTCGGAGAACACCAGCACGCCCAGCTCAAAGATGCCAACGACCAGCAGCAACAGACCGGCAAAAACGCCGATCTCCAGCAGCCATGCCTGCCGCATCTTGATCTGCTTCAGCTCACGAAATCCGAGGAAGCCTCCCAGCGCCAGGACGATGACAAGGAGAGACTCTATGCTGGGATCCATCCGCGTGATAAACGCGTCGTCGATGACGTTCTGAATGGCGGTCGCATGGATCTCGACCCCGTTCATCGCGTAGTTCTTCTTTCCCCCTTCTTCCGTGTAGTATGGCGTGTTATGATAGTCCCGCTCTTCTGCCATCGTCGATCCGATGACGACGATCTTTCCCCTCAACAGTGACTTCGTCCCCTCGTCGAACATGTTGAACTGCACATCTTCTCCCAGTTCTTCCGAGGCCTGGATCTCGTCCTTCGTCCGGAAGGTCGAATCGTCCATCACCTGCGCGAAGTCGATGTACTGGAATGTGCCGTTCGGTCCGTAGTAGTTGAGCATGAACGTCGTGGGGTTGTAGCGAGGAATACGTTTGTCGCGGAATTTGAAGTTCTCGTCGTCCGCGGCGACGCGTGTAAGCGGTGCGAGCTTGTACGCCCGGTTCAGCGCGGCGAACGCAAAGGTGGGGGTCAGACGGTCGTCGATCAGGATCATCGGCATGTATTCACGACACACGTCGTCTCGGTCCTTGATGATGTTCACAATGCCGATCTGCTTGTTCACATCGAAGTAGATGTTGTTGTAGTTCTGATCGAGCGACCGGACCTCGTACTTTTCCGTGATCGTGCCTGTTTCGACCTTCGCAGCCAGCACGACATTGTCGTACTGCTTCATCAACTCGACAAACAACGAATCCGGCGTGCGCGGCGGTTCGAACGTCACGTCGAATGCGATGACGCGCGCTCCAGCATCGATCAGATTCTTCGTCAGGTGCGCGTAGTAGGCGTGCGGGAACGGGAAGCGCTCAGGCATCGCCTTCAGCGCGTTGTCCGTGATCCCGATGATCACCACATCCGCATCCTTCTTCATGTCGCGTTCGGCAGCGAATCCGCCCCGATTCTGGAACCGGTAGTCCACGGTCAGCAGCTCGATGTCCTTGAGGATGCCGATCTGCAGGAGGTAATCCTGTGTCAGCAAAAGCACGAGAATGCCGATGCCGAGTCCGATCGCGACGCGAATGATGACGGGGAGGAAACGCTTTTTGAAGTCGAAGAGGGTCATGGTCGGTGAGGGGGATTAGGAAGCAATACACCACAGAGGCACAAAGGACCCAGAGGGCACAGAGAAGCACGTTTAAGGTACCGTAATCTCGCTCCGTGTTCTTTGTGCTCTCTGTGTCTCTGTGGTGTTCTTTTGTTAGAACATCAGCCGGTAGATCAGGCTCAGGATCGCATCATCCTTGAAGCCCGAGTTCTGGAACGCATCCGCCTGGAAGATCACGGTGTGCCGCGGATACGGGGTGTACTCCACGCCGAACACGAGCTCCTGGCGCGAATAAGCGCCGAACGTCGGATGGAAGGACGCGGTAACGCGCATCTGATCGTCCAGCATCCGCATCTGCGCGCCGATGGTCAGGATTGTGTAGTTGTAGTTGTCCGTGATCAGCGTGCTGTCCTGATTGAAGAACGACGGATCGAGGCGGAATTGCTCCGCATTCGTCTGATTCTTGCTGTAGACGATGCCGAAGTTCGTCTGAATACCGCTTCCGATATCCGACAGCAGTCCCGTCTGCACGAAGAGATTGTTTTGATCGCGCTTGCGGAACGTCTTGTCGGTTCGGTCTGAGATGTTCAGGCTGAACGTGGCCGTATGCCGGACGCCGGCCTCGAAGTCGTACGAACTGCCGACGAAGAACCGGTTGGTCGCATCATTCCGCGAATCCGCCGTGGTCGCCGAATCGGTGCGGTTGATGAGCTCGTATCGGGTCTTGAGGTCGATCGGCGCTTTGCGCGTGTAGAGCCCGTATCCGATCTGCAGTGTCGGCAGATTGGCGCCAAGCAGAAACGTGAACGACGTGTTGAGATTGTTGTAGTCCGTCGTCACTTCCTTCGTGCTCGCCGTGTTGTCGCTCTTCTTCTCGTACGACAGCGACGCGAACACCTTGTTGTCGAGCATGCGGATGTTGTCGGACACGATGAAGCCCGTGATGTCGGTCTGCAGGAACTCATTCCCGAACGACTTGTACGACGCACCGCGCCGGAAGAAGCCGCCGCGCAGGAAGTTGCCGAGGTAATTCAATGACAACGATGCATCCACCGCGAGCGCGGGGATCCCCTTGCCGAACGGATTGGTCGGGAAGAGATACTGATTGAACGTGATGAACGATTTGACGATCTTTCCCACTTTTCGCAGGTCATCGACGGATGCCAGACCGTTCGCTTCCATCAGATCATAATCTTCTTCCGTCAGACTTCCGTCGCTGATGTCCGCATTCAGGAGCGACAACGACGCCTGCGTCTCGAACCGGACACGCTGGTCATCGGCGGCCATCGTGATGTCGGTGCCGAACACCGTGTTCTCCTGAGGCGCCGCACTGTACTTGATGGAACTGATATCGTCCTTCGAGTGCATGTACGTGAATCCCCATTGGAAGCTTTCGGTACTTCCAAAGCTCGGGCGGACGGCGAGGAAGCTACGGGCGAATGTTCCCGCGCTGAACGTCCGGTACTGATACGGGGCGACCTCAATGGTGTTGTCGGGGCGGCCGAGAACCGCGGCGCTATCCGCATATGTGATGATGGTCTGGGAGAGAATCCCCTCGACCGCACGGTCGGTCTGTCCGGCGGAGACGTCGAGGTTGAAAAAGCCGAGGGCCAAGGCCCCCGTCACACCGCGAACCCGTTTCCCGCTGACGATGTTGCTCGGCATCCGCGGGAATGCGTCGCCGACATCGATGCGCAGAAAATCGGTTTGCCCGTAGACGAGGAATCGATTCTGCGGCTGGCGTTCTGGTTTGTCCTGGTTGTCGAGGTGGATATTCCCGCCGAACCCGAGGGACTGGTAGGACGCATCGAGTCGCACGTCGCCGCGCAGGTACGTCGTTCCGCCGATGCCGAGCGCTTCGTGGCGCGCTTCCAACTGTGCGCTCCCGATGGTGCGCAATTCCGCTTCCGCCTCGGCGATCTCCGCCGCGGTCGATAAGTTGAAATTCGCATCCATCGTGTGGTACGCCTTGCCTGTCGTATCCCGCAATTCGACCTTGACGAAGTGGGCACCCTTCATGAGCGGACGTCCGTAGTTCTCCGGCGAATACAGAATGACATCCTCAGACACGACCGCGCCCGCTGTGACGTCGACGCCGTCGACAAAGATGCGCGTCTTCGAGACATCCACCGCGGGGGAGGCGTAGAAGAACGAGATCGCGATCACCAGATCTTCGGCTGCCACCGTCGAGCCGGGTTCGGGACTCAGGAAACGGACCTCCTGATCCTTGGGATTCGTCCCGCCTACTGCCGTGCGGAGGACCGTCGCCTGCGGAGCTCCGAGCGGATACACCGTTGCGGCAGCGCCCCGCTTCGTGATCTCGAAGTAGTATTCCACCGATGGTGGAAGAATTGCTTCAGCCGGGATCGTTCCGCTTGCGGTCGCGCCGGAGAGAACCATCTCCGCGGCGCGAAACTCGCTTTGACCGAAGGGGCGATACCGCAGCACGACCCGTTCCGCGGCGGCCGACGCAGCGAGTTCGACGTTAACCGTCAACGCCTTTCGCTCGGTCGCCTTGGAGGTTGTCACTTTCACCACATCCTGTTGTGCCGACAGACGCGCGGGGAACAGCGCTGCACAAAGCATCACGCCGGCTATGAAAACGGACAGTTGCTTCATGACGGATCTCCGCTCGATTAGTCGTTCCATT
>JBFYQI010000563.1:0-4541 GCA_041302875.1 Ignavibacteria bacterium | reverse complement strand
GCATGAGCTCGGCATCGACCTTTCCACCCTTGCCCCGGAGGATACGATAGGCATGCGCCGATGGAGTGAATGGAAGGCTGCGCGTATCACTTCGTTCGTGCGAACGATGAAGCGCCAACTTTCTTCCCTCGCTCTCTCTGCAGCCGTCTTTCCGGACCTCGAGGGGACAAGGCGGGACAAGATGCAGAACTGGTCAGCATGGTCGGCAGAACGTACGGTCTCGCTGCTCAGTCCGATGAGCTACACGAGCTCGACGGATGAAGTTGCCGCGGGATTGGACGAGATGAAACGGAAAGCGAAGGGCAGCCCCATCGCCGTCGGATTGGCGCCATTTCTCGGACTCCGTGCAGACCAACTGCTGGAACAGATCGAAGTCTCGCGAAACAATGGTGTGCAGGGATTCGTCTTCTTCGAATACACGACGGTCAGCGATCTGCTCTTAGAAGGACTGAGGCGGGGTCCGTTCAGAAAACCCGCGAAAATGATTTCTATTCATGAGTTTTGAGGTGAGAATTCACTTGCATTTCGCGCGCGAATAGGCTACATTTATATGTGTTTCGTTGATAGCCCGCAGTTCCGGGCTATTTTTTTTGGCGTTCGACCATCCCGTGATCGCACAGACCGATATCGAGTCCATCCTGCAGACGATCCTCCCTGAATTCGACGCATTCCTCGTGGAGTCGCATCTGAATCGGGGAAGGCATCGCCTCACCATCCAGGTGTTTGTCGATACCGATGCGGGGATCCAGATCAGCCAGTGTGCAGACATCAGTCGCAGGCTTGGGAAGGCGATCGAGGAGCGCAACCTCGTGGAACAGCCGTATGAATTGCAGGTTTCGTCACCCGGCATCGATCGTCCGCTGAAGTTCCTGCGTCAGTATAAGAAGAATATCGGACGGACGTATCGCGTCATCCTTCGAGGCGAGCCAGACTCGCGCACGATCGAAGGGACGTTGGAATCCGTCGAAGGCGAGGTTCTGGGATTTCGGACGGAGAATGAAGAAGTGCTCGCCGTTCGGTATGCCGAGATCATTGAATCGAAGGAAGTGCTTCCGTGGTGAACGCGGGCACGCATTGGAGGAAGGAATGAATCACGAAGTCGTTGAGTCCTTTGCCCAGATGGTTCGCGAGAAGGGCATTGACAAGGATATCCTCGTCGGGATCGTCGAGGACATCTTTGGCATGATGATCAAGAAGAAGTACGGCCAGAACGCGAACTATGATGTCGTCGTGAACATGGAGAAGGGAGACATCGAGATCTTCCTGAAAAAGGACGTCGTAGAGGTGGTGGAGGATCCTTCGGTCCAGATCACCCCGGCGGACGCCACGCGGCGTGCCGGCGATTCGGTGGATGTCGGCGAAGAGTATGTCGAGATCATTCCGATGACGGAATTCGGTCGCCGTCTCGTCATCAGTGCGAAGCAAAATTTGAACCAGCGCATCAAAGAGATCGAACGAGAGGCCATCTACAACGAATACTCCAACGCCATCGGCGAGATCGTGGTTGGGGAGATCTATCAGATCCGGAAAGGCAAGGGAGAGGTCCTCGTCATTCACAACAAGAACGAGCTGATCCTCCCGCGAAACGAGCAGATCTACAAGGAGCGCTACAAGAAGGGTGACACGATCCGTGCGGTGGTCAAAGAAGTGCGGAAGGGCGCGGGAAACCCGCTCGTCATCATCTCGCGTGCCGATTCCTCGTTCCTGATGCGTCTGTTCGAGATCGAGATCCCCGAGATCTACGACGGGATCATCGAGATCAAGCGCATCGCGCGCGAACCGGGGGACCGGGCGAAGGTCGCGGTGCTCTCCCATGACGAGCGGATCGACGCCGTCGGCGCATGCGTCGGCATGAAGGGCGTGCGGATCCACGCGATCGTGCGCGAATTGAACAACGAGAACATTGACGTCATCAACTATTCCGATGAACCGCAGATGTTCATCCAGCGTTCACTCGCTCCCGCGAAGCTGAAGGAGGTCCACCTCGACGTCGAGAACAAGAAGGCGTCGATCCTCGTCGCGCAGGACCAGGTCTCCCTCGCCATCGGCAAGGGCGGTCAGAACATCCGGCTGGCTTCGAAACTGACCGGCTTCGAGCTGACGATCGAGAAGGAAGGGGGCGAAGAGGAAGAGCAGTACGACATGGACCTCTCGGAATTCCGGGAAGAGCTCGGCGACGTGCTGTTCCACAAATTCTTCGACGAAAACTACCACACCGTGCGGGATGTCATCGAGACGCCGCGCGAGGACCTGCTCGCCGCTTTGGGCATCGAACCGGAGAAGCTCGACGAAATCGTGTCGATGCTCCGCAAGGGGCTGGAAGAGGCGGAGGTCGATAACGAGGAAGAGCCAGCGCAAGGGGGATCTGCCGATGTTCCTGCGCAGGCGGAACCTCCGGCAGCACCACCCGAGAAAGAGCAAGCGGACCAACAATAGGGAATTATGGCAGAACAGGCCGCAAAAAAGATCAAGATCTATAACCTGGCAAAGGATCTCAACCTTTCCAGCGATACGATCCTGGAGTTCTTGAAGAAGAAGGGCTTCGATGCGAAGTCCCATATGTCCTCCGTGACCGACGAGATGCACTCGGCGATCATGGCGCACTTCAAGAAGGAAAAGGATGTCGCCGAAAGGCACCAGAAGAAGCTCCAGGAATTTCGCTCGACGCGGAAGAAGGAAACGGACAAGAAGCCGGAAAAGCCGGCGGTGAAAGAAGAGGTCGCGCCGACCCACGTCGAAGAAGTACCTGCGGCTCCGGACGTCCCAGAACCTGCATCCGAGCCGGCCGTTGCCGCCGAGGAGCAGGTGGAAACTGATGTCAGCATTCCTGCGGAGCAACCGATCGTCGAGACACCGACAGAGACCGCGGAGCCCGAAGCTGAGGCACCTGCAGCCGTTGCCGAGGAACCGCCGGTCGAGGCGGCGCCGCACGCGGTGGCTGCACCGGTCGGATTGAAACGTCCGCCGTTGTCGCCGCTTGAGGCTGCGATGGCCCGGCAATCGCGAGGGCTGACCATCAAGGGGAAGATGGATCTGACGACGAAGCCGGCACCGGGAGCAGATGCGGACGGCGAAAAGAAGAAGAAGAAAAAGAAGAAGCTCCGAGAGGACGTCACCAAGAAGCCGACGAAGACGGAACCCGCGAAGGCTGGCGAAGAAGAAGAAGGAAAGGCGACCAAGAAACGCAAGAAGTCGCGACGTGCGGAGGTCAGCGAAGTCGAAGTCGAGAAGGCGATCCGGGAAACGCTCGCGGATACCGGAGATGAGGTTGCCACGACGCGCGCGGCGATCAAGAAGCGTAAACGCGAACGGCGTGAGGAAGAACAGCAGCGCCGGTTGGATGAGTTGGAACGCGACAGAACCCGTGTTCGCGCGACAGAGTTCGTCACGGTCGGCGAACTGGCGAATCTCATGCGTGTGAGCGTTGCGGAGGTCATCCAGAAGGTCATGGGACTGGGGATCATGGTGTCGATCAACCAGCGTCTCGACAAGGATACGATCACGCTCGTGGCGGATGAATTCGGCTTTCAGGTCGAATGGGAAGATGCCATGGCGGCGGATGCGCTCTATGACGACGAGGATGAACCTGAGGAACTCCAGCAGCGTGCACCGGTCGTCACCATCATGGGTCACGTCGATCACGGAAAGACGTCACTGCTCGACTACATCCGGAATGCGAACGTTGTTGCGGGGGAATCGGGCGGCATCACGCAGCATATCGGTGCGTATGAGGTCACACTCCCGGGAAGCGAGAAACGCATCACGTTCCTGGACACTCCAGGTCATGAAGCCTTCACCGCAATGCGTGCGCGCGGGGCGCAGGTTACGGACATCGTGGTCCTTGTCGTGGCGGCCGATGACAACGTCATGCCCCAGACGCTCGAGGCGATCAGTCACGCCCAGGCGGCGAATGTGCCGATCGTTGTTGCATTGAACAAGATCGACAAACCCGAGGCAAATCCCGATCGTCTCAAGCAGCAGCTCGCTGAACGCGGGGTGCTCATCGAAGAATACGGTGGAAAGTACCAAGTGGTCGCGCTGTCCGCGAAGACAGGATCGAATGTTGAACTCCTGCTTGAAAAGATCCTGCTTGAAGCGGACGTGCTGGACCTGAAGGCCAATCCCGACCGGTTCGCACGAGGACGTGTGGTCGAGGCGGAACTGGACAAAGGCAAGGGAATCACCGCGACGGTGTTGGTCCAAAAGGGAACGCTCCGCGTCGGCGATGTGTTCGTTTGCGGCGTTTGGAGCGGCCGAGTCCGCGCGATGTTCGATGAACGCGGTCAGCGCATGGAAGAAGCGGGTCCGTCCCGTCCAGTCCAGGTGACCGGATTCGACGGCATTCCGCAGGCGGGTGACGAGATCATCGTGCTTGAGGATGAGCGTGAAACGCGAGACATCAGCTTGCGCCGGCAGCAACTGAAGCGGGAGCAGGATTTCCGTCAGGCGCGTCGTGTCACGCTGGACGATATCTCGCAGCGGATCAAGGACGGTCAGATTCGCGATCTGCCGGTCATCGTCAAAGCGGACGTGGACGGTTC
>JBFYQI010000543.1:0-2693 GCA_041302875.1 Ignavibacteria bacterium | reverse complement strand
GAATTACGGGAAGCGACATCAGGAACGAGAAACGCGCCGCTGCGGTCGGATTGATTCCGAAGAACATTCCCATGCTGATCGTGGAACCCGACCGAGAGATTCCAGGGAGAATGGCGAACGCTTGTGCGATGCCGACGAAAAAGCCAATGACATTGCCCACCGACCGCCCTTCCACGGGACGCGACAAGCGCGTGAGGAAGAGGATAAGACCGGTCACCACAAGGTTGACGGCGACCAATTTCGGGTCAGTAAAAGCCTCGGCGATCTGATCGCGAAAGAGAATTCCGATCATTGCCGCCGGTACCGATGCCACGATGATCGCCACCGATGTCCGGAAATCGGCATCCGTCTTGTACGCCTGGATGAACCGGAACGAACGAAGCGCCTTCCACACCGACCGCACCATCGCGAGGATATCCTTCCAGAACACCGCAACGACGCTCAGCAACGTCCCGAAATGGACGAAGATATCGAACGTCAGTATCTCCGGGTTCTTGATCCCGAGCAGATGCTGTCCGAGTACCAGATGTCCCGAACTGCTCACCGGCAAGAATTCCGTCAATCCTTGAATCACCGCAAGAATCACCGCATCAAGTACCGTCACCGTTAACCCTCATTCGCTAATCAACAATCACAACTCGACAATCTGAAATTCACAATCCCCAATCCGCAATCCGCAATCATCTACGCCCTCACCCACGTTCCCAGCTTCAGCGAATCCATCATTCGAAATGTCGCGCGCGTTGCAGCCACCGACTCCTCAAATGAGATCGGCAAAGGACCGCCTTCCATCGCTGCAGCCATGTAGCGCGTCAACTCCTCATGATGTCCCTTGTCGACAGTCGCACGCTTGCGTTCGATCGCCGTCCCTTGGCGATACAAGGTGAGCATCCGGAAGTTGTTCAGCACTGCCGACCGGCCTGTGGAACAGACTTCAAGATGCTCCTTCGGCATTCCGGCGTCTCCGTTCGCTGCATACGTGATCGTGCCAACCGAGCCATCCTCGAAGCGGATCGTGATCACGACCGAATCGTCATCTCCCGCCGGCCGCGAACCGCCCCCCAAAGCGACCGCGTTGACCGCTGATGGAGGCGCCCCCGCGAAGTGCTGCATCAGGTCGACGAAGTGGCACACCTCGCCGATGATCCTCCCTCCACCCTCGTTTGGATCTCTTGTCCAGTGCGTCGACGGAAGTGCCCCCGCATTGATCCGATAGGTCAGTGCGAGCGGACCCGCGGCTTCCGCAAAGAACTCCTTCATTTCCAGCACGAGCGGCGCGAACCGGCGGTTGAAGCCGACCATCACCGAATTCCCATGCTTCTTTCCTTCCGCGTTCGCGTTCTTGATGATGCGATCTAATTCCTCGTCGTTCATCGCCAACGGCTTTTCAACGAACACCTGCTTCCCTGCCCGAAGGGCTTCGACAACCGCCTCTGCATGCAGATTGTGCCGTGTCGCGATGAAGACCGTCCCGATCTCCGGATCATCCAGGATCTTTCGCTGGTCGGTCGTTCCATACGAAAACCGGAATGTCCTCGCCACGTTGGTCGCATTCAATCCATTTGCCGTGCAAACACCGATGAGCGAAACTCCGCGCACGGCCTGTAACGTCGGGAGGAGCGACGCCTGTGCAAACCCTCCCGCTCCGATGAAGCCTATCGCGCCTCCATTCGACCTCTGTCCCGCCGGCTGTGGTGCGCGGACAGCCAGCATCGGCGGCACGTCCGCTTCCACTTCAGGATATTGCAGCAAAACGCCGACAAAGCGTTCTCGATTCTTCCCAGTCCCCGCGACGAGCCGATATGCCGATGGTGCATCAGCGATCGGGAAACGATGTGTCGTCAGGAGCGGCAGGTCGAGTTTGCTCAGCGCGACCAACCGGAGAAACTCCGTCATGTTCCGCTGTTCGGTCCATCGGACAAAGCCAAGCGGATAATCATGACCCTGTTCCTCGTAGCGCGGATCGTATCGTCCGGGACCATAGGAACGTGAAAGCCGAAAATCCAGTTCCTTTGCAAAGTATGGTCCGCGCGGCAGCTTCAATCCAACATCTCCGACAAGCACCACGCGGCCCTTGTCCCGACTGATATCCCCTGCAAGCTGCACGGGGTCGTCGCTTCGTGTTGCCGCCGTGATGATGACCGCGTCGGCGCCACGGCCGCCGGTCCGCTGGAGAACGGCCTTCTTCACATCGTCCTTCGAGCGGTGCAACGCAGCATCGGCCCCCGACTTTCTCGCGAGGGCGACGGCGGCAGGATCCAGGTCGATCCCGATCACCGCGCATCCGTTCGCCTTCAGCAGCTGGACCGTGATCTGCCCGATGAGCCCCAGTCCGATGACCACAACAGTCTCGCCGATGGTCGGCATCGCTTGCCGTACTCCCTGCAATGCGATGGTACCGATCGTCGTGTAAGCCGCCTCTTCAAGGTCCACGCCCGCCGGGATCCGGACGCACAAATTCTTCGGAACGAGAACGAACTCGGCGTGATTCGCATAACCTGCGCCGGCGCACGCGACCCGATCCCCGGGCCGCACTTGATCCACTTCATCCCCTACCGCGATCACCGTACCGGCTGTGGAATACCCGAGCGCGCTCCAGGAGTCCAACTTCCCCCGCACGCGGCGAACGGTGGGCACCAGCCCAAACTGGCGGACCTGTTCGAGTACCGCGGCCACGAGGTCTGGATTCTTGC
>JBFYQI010000528.1:0-3294 GCA_041302875.1 Ignavibacteria bacterium | reverse complement strand
ATCAGATCGTTCAATCCCGATATTTCCTTCTCCCCCCCGCATCATCTATCTCCTCCCGTACTCCCACAACGACATCGGCTATTCCGACCATCAGACCGTCGTTGAGCAGAAACAGTGGTCCTATCTTGAACAGGCACTCGACCTCATTGAGCGGACAAAGAATTATCCTGAGGGATCGAGATTCAAATGGAACGTGGAGATCCTTTGGCCGCTCGAGAGCTATCTGCGCACGGCAAGCGACGAGAAGAAGCGACGGCTCTTGAACACAATTCGCGACGGCGATGTCGGCTTGAACGCGTTCTACGCAGGAGTGTTGACCGGCCTCGCCCAGCCGGTGCAGATGGACCGGTACTTCGATGAATCACGCCGGCTTCGGAACGAATATGGGTTGCGCATTGAGACCGCGGTCATCACAGACATCCCGGGACATACATGGGGCGTCGTGACGGCTTTGGCGAATGCCGGAGTGAAGTATTTTGCGATCGCTCCGAATGCGTACGATCGCATCGGCTACGCGTACGAGCTGTGGGGAGACAAGCCGTTCCGCTGGGAATCGCAATCGGGGAAGGAGTCAGTGCTGGCGTGGATGGCGGGATCAAGTTACTCGGCGTTTCATGAAGGGACGCTGGCGAAGTTGGGGGATGAGAAGATGTTCGCGTTGCTCAGGGGATTCGATTCGCGTTCAGTTGTGCATCGCATCCTCCATCTCCCATATACCATCGGCGGCGACAACGGTCCGCCAGACTCGACATTGTCCGATTTCGTCCGGTCGTGGAATGAGCGGTACGAATCCCCGCGGCTGGTGATCGGGACGCATCAGGAGATGTTCGAGGCATTCGAACGGGAAGGCTCGGTCGGCGTGAAGACGGTCCGCGGAGATTTCACACCGTACTGGGAGGATGGAGTCGGTTCGACTGGATACGAAACAGCGCTTGCCCGTCGGGCTGTGGATCGGCTTGTGCGAGCGGAAGCGACATGGGCATTCCGGGGGTCGGGGCAATTCCCCGATTCGTTGAGCCGTTCCGCGTGGAGGAATGTCGTTCTGTGGGATGAGCACACATGGGGGGCGTGGAATAGCATTTCAGAACCCGATGCGTCGTCCGTAAAAGCACAATGGGAGTACAAACGTGCGTTCGCTCTGAATGCCGATCGGGAGTCGCGTGAATTGCTTGCATCGATCGCCCCGTCCAAGCGCTCGAAGCGCATCGAGATTGTGAACACGCATAATTGGACGAGGACCGATATTGTGTTGCTCGATCCTGAAGCGAGCAAAGGATTCGAAGGGGTTCAGACATTGGACGGAAAACCGGTGGCGGCTCAGCGATTGAGAACAGGCGAGCTCGCGGTGCGCATTAAGGATATCCCATCATTGGGTTCGAACCGGTTCATCCTGACTGAGAAGGGGAGAAAGACCTCCGGAGCGCAGGCGAGTGCGACGACACTGGAGAATGAATTCCTTACGGTGAAGGTCAATCCGAAGACCGGCGCGATCACTTCGCTAAAGCGGAAGAAGGATGGATACGAATTCGCTGACCGGTCCGCCGGAGGATTGAACGCGTTTCTGTATGTGCGCGGACGGGACCCTCGGGAAGCCACATCGCTCAGGAATGCACGCGTACGCGTGAAGGAGAATGGCGGATTGGTCGCATCCTTGTTCATCACGGCGAATGCGGACGGATGCCGTTCGTATGAAGCGGAGTTACGTCTTGTCGCTGGCATCCCGCGATTGGATATCATCAATCGAATCGACAAACCCCCCATTCGGGAGAAGGAAGCGATCCATTTCGCATTCCCGTTCCGCGTTTCGGACCCGCAGCCGCGGTACGACGTCGCGTCGAGCATTGTACGTCCCGAACTGGATCAGCTGGGGGGATCGTGCAAGAACTTCTTCACGGCTCAGAGTTGGTTTGATGTGTCGAACGAGCGCGTCGGCGTGACGTGCGCGGTGCTGGATGCGCCCATGTTTCAGATCGGCGGGATCACGGTCGAGCAGCCCTGGATGCGAACAATCGAGCCTTCCGCGGCGATCTACTCGTATGTGATGAACAACTACTGGCACACGAACTACAAGGCAGATCAGGAAGGTGCAGTCGCATTTGAATATCGCATCCATCCGCACGAGGCCTTTGACGCCAGTGCAGCAGTCCGATTTGCCCAGGATTCCCGCGAGCCGTTGGTGGTTGTGCCCGTGACCACGGGGGAACGGAGGACCGAGGCGGCGTTCGATGTTGAAAGCAAGGCATCCGTGCTCTCGATTCGGCCGATCGAGGGGGGGCGCGCGTCGCTGGTGATGTTAATGAATCCGACGGCGGAGGTGCAACCGGTGGAACTCGTCACGAGAGAGGGGAAGCAGACGACGGCGTGGCGGAGCGATCCGGGTGGAGCGGTGGGCGAGAAGTTGGGAGGACGGTGGGAGATGGGGCCGCACGCCGTCGAATATGTCATCTTTGGCGAGACTCCCGGCATCTTAAGAAGCCGGGAGTGACTTTGAAGGATTGGGAGTGAATCATGGCAAAACCCGTGCGACTCGCAGCCATCGCGCTCTCAATTGGAATTTTCCTCACCGTTTCCAGCACTGCCCAATCTCAATCACGTCACACCTTTGCGTTGGGGAAGAATGACTTCCTTCTCGACGGGGAGCCGTTTCAGATCATCAGCGGGGAGATCCACCCGGCACGCATTCCGAAAGCATATTGGCGTCACCGGGTCCAGATGGCGAAAGCGATGGGGTGCAACACGATCGCTGCGTACTTCTTCTGGAACTACCACGAGACCTCACCCGGCGCGTTCGACTTCCGCACGGAGAGCAGGGATCTCAAGACCTTCATGCGCATCGTCCTTGAGGAGGATATGTGGCTCCTCGTGCGTCCGGGTCCGTACGTCTGCGCCGAGTGGGACCTCGGCGGTCTTCCTTCCTACCTGCTTTCGATCCCCGACATCAAGCTCCGCTGTCTTGACCCTCGCTACATGCATGCGGTGGAACGATACATTCGAGCGATGGCGGATGTCATCCGGCCGTTCCTGGTGACCAACGGCGGGAATATTCTCATGCTGCAGATCGAGAACGAGTATGGGAGCTACGGGAACGATCGTGCGTACATGAGTGCGTTGAGACGATTGTGGAAGGAGAACGGGATTGACGTTCCCATTTTTACTGCGGATGGTCCGACCCCGTATATGCTCGAAGCGGGGACATTGCGCGGAGCCGCAATCGGTCTCGATTCCGGATCGGACTCTGCTGCATTCGCGCAGGCACATCGGCATGACCCGACGGTTCCGGCATTCAGCAGTGAG
>JBFYQI010000513.1:0-3510 GCA_041302875.1 Ignavibacteria bacterium | reverse complement strand
GCATTGAACAGCCTCTGCAGTTCAGCCACAACGTGCACACCGGAGAAGCGGTGGGAATGTCCTGCACAGACTGTCATCAAATGAACGCCGGCGAGCGGGGGGCTGCGATCCCGGCCGTTTCTAAGTGCGCCGAATGCCACTCGGAAGCAATCGGCACGACCGAAGCGGAGCTGAAGCTCGTAGAGGACTATATAAAAACTGAACGGGAAATCCCCTGGCTGGAGTATTCCCGGCAACCGCAAAACGTCCACTTCTCCCACATTGCCCACACCGGCCGCGCGAACATCCGCTGCGAGGAATGCCACGGACCGCACGGTGAATCCGAATCGCTTCGCCCCTTCGAACGGAATCGCATTTCCGGATACAGCCGCGACATCTGGGGATCTTCCATCACACGGGTCGGCAACGCGCCGTGGGAAGGGAAGAAGATGGATGATTGCGCCGACTGCCACACGAAACGAGGCGTCGTGAACTCCTGTCTGAAGTGTCATCAATAGAACGCAAAGCTCATGAATCATCGAATCTCCCGACGCGACTTGCTGCAGTTCGCCGGAGGCTCCGCCCTCGGACTCCTCCTTTCCCCGCTCCCGTGGAAGCTGCTGGATGACTCCGCCATCTGGACTCAGAACTGGCCGTGGAACGCCGAGCCGCTCCGCGGACCCGTATCGAATCTTCTGACAACCTGCTCGCTCTGCCCTTCCGGATGCGGCCTGCGGTTTCGTTGCGTCTCCGGGAATCCGATCAGCACGCACGGAATTCCTGGGCATCCCGCAAGCCATGGGACCCTCTGCCCTGCCGGGCTTCTTGCTCATCACCTTCGCTACCACCCTCAACGGATCAGCCGTCCTGTCCGTCTGGCAGCCGGCGCTCCATTCGTCGAGGCCACGCCGCTGACGACAGAGGAAGCGTTGAAAGCGATCGGCGAACGACTCCGATCGAGCAAATCAACGGTCCTCCTCGACGCGAGGCCGGACCGCGCAGCATCGGATGTATTGAAGCAGCTCGCGCGCACGCTGGCGAACGCGACGTACGTTCCTGAGCACACGGAACGGGAGCGGACGATTCGTGCGATGGCATCCGCATTCGACCAGCAGATCGAGATCTCGTTCGACCTTTCTTCCGTTCGCACTATTCTCAGCGTTCGAGCGCCGCTGATCGATGGATGGCATTCACCGGACCGGGCCGCGGCCATTTTTGATCGGCGAGCCGGAACGGGTTCGCCGCTCTTCATCATCCATGCCGATTCGACCTCTTCACGCACCGCGGAAGTCGCGGATGAGTGGGTGAAGGTGCATCCCGGGTCGGAGATGGTCTTCGTGCTTGGCATCATCAGTGTACTGCTGGATGAGGGATTGACCGCACCCGAGACCCGACAACGTGCCCGGGACTTCGGGGAATTGCGTACGGCGCTCGCCCCGGTGTCGCACGAGTGCATCTGCGCGCAGTGCGGCATCACGACAGACAAGCTTCACGTGATCGCACGGCGGCTTGCAACTCAAGGACCGTCGCTCGCATTGGCGGATGGTCAACCCGATTCCAACGGTCGTTCCAGCGCGCTGCATGCCGCTGTTGCGTGTCTGAATCTGCTGACCGGATCGTATCGACATGGCGAACCGGTGACGGCACGTCGCAGCTCGAACATCGAGGCCGCGCCATCTCTCGACGCGATCGCCGACGGCTCCGTGGATGTGTTTCTTGCGGATGAGTCGATCTCGGGTTCGACTTCGACAGAGCACCTGCTGGCTCAGAAGGGATCCAGGAATTGTCTGCTTATCAGCCTTTCTCCCTTCATCGTTCCTCATGCAGCGTTCGAACAGATCGTCCTGCCCGCACCGGCCTTCGGGGAAACGCTGACGGATGTTCCCGGAGTCAGCGACGATGGACGCAAGACGCTCTCCGTGACGATCCCCGCATTCCGTTCACAGGAAGGAACGTTTAACACCGTTGATCTCTGCGCTTCCCTCCTCCGCGCCGTCGCCGGAACAGCCGACGCATCGCCTTCGACGGAGGAGCTGATCAAGGACCGAATCGCCTCGGTTCTCAAGGCCGGAAAGGGACACGTCTTCAAGTCATCTGACGGAACGATCGTCCCCATCGGTTCGCTGTCTTCATCTGAAGAGTTGTGGACCGAACTGACGGCGGGGGGTGCATGGTCTGGCGACCAGCCGACGCGAAAACCGACCGGCTCTTTCCGGCTGATGCGCATTGCGCGTCCGGCCCTTGAACTCTACGAACAGGAACGTCGGGATTCCCGGTCGCGCTTCACGCACGACGAGCAGAGCGCCCCGCCCGCGCCTGCGCGGATCGTCGATCCCATTCTGCAGGGAACGACGGTCATTTCCCCGCTCATTTCCAAGCTGCGCGAGGAATCTGGACTTCGTCCGTTTCATCCCGAAGCCCTCGACCAGGCGTCTTCCTCACCAGTATCTGTGAAACCCTCGAAAGCCTGAAGTTCATGCAAACGAATTCCAAACAATCCCGATACGGAATGCTCATCGACCTCGACCGATGCACAGGATGCGGTGCGTGCATGCTCGCCTGTGCGGTCGAGAATAACATCCCCCCTGCTCATGCAGGGACCACCGATCGCACCGGCCTGACGTGGATGCGCGTGCATCGCATTGAGCAGCAAGGCAATGATGCGTCAACAGAGACGGTGTACCTCCCGTTGATGTGTCAGCAATGCGACGAGCATCCTCCGTGTGAGTCGGTCTGCCCGCAGAAGGCGGTCGAATACGATCCGGAGACCGGCATCGTCGCGCAGATCCCCGTCCGATGTCTCGGATGCCGCTACTGCATGACCGCGTGTCCATATCATGCGCGCTACTTCAACTGGTGGGATCCTTCCTGGCCCGCGGGCATGGAGAAGACGCTCAATCCCGGCGTGTCCACGCGCATGCGCGGTGTCGTTGAGAAATGCAATCTCTGTCACGGCCGTCTGCAGGAGGCGCGCGAACAGGCCGCAGCGAGCGGGACGTCGGTCGTTGCCGGCGAAACGTTCGTACCGGCGTGCGTCGAAGCGTGTCCGACCCGCGCGATCATGATCGGCGACCTGGCAGATCCGGAGAGCGAGATCGCCCGACAGATCAAGACCCCCGGTACGTTCCGATTGCTCGAACAACTTGGGACACAACCGAAAGTCTATTACTCCTCCGCGCGGCAATGGGTCCGAGAACAGCTGCAACGAACGATCGCTTCCACCCGGACGGAGGTTCTCAATGGATAACGCGCTCATTTCCCGCGGTCTTCAACGAACCTCGTTCAAGAAGTTCCTCCTCTGGATCCTGCCTTGGGCGGGGTTGCTGGCGGTTGGACTGTATGCGGCTTATCGATGTCTCGCCTACGGCCTGAACGAGACCAACATGGACAACCGATTCGCCTTCGGCCTTTGGATCTACCTCGACCTGACGGTCATCGCGCTCGGGGCCGGCGCCTTCTTCACCGGCTTCCTGCTCTACATCCTGAAGCTGAAGGAACTCAAGTCGGTCATCAATAGCGCTGTCGTCATCG
>JBFYQI010000504.1:0-6013 GCA_041302875.1 Ignavibacteria bacterium | reverse complement strand
TCATTGACAGCGCCGCGAAGGGGAGCCGAGGAGCGGAGGGGAAGCAGCGCAGGCTTCGGACGAAGAAGACCTACCACTGATTCACACCAGATTGCCATAAATGAATAGAAGAGACTCGAAGATTTCTGTGAAATCAGTGTCAATCAGTGGAATTCTTTCGAACGCAACGACACGCCACAGATTTGCACCAGATTGTCACAGATGAACGGTCGGGATTGATTGGTGCGATTGACCGGGAATGTTACCCGGCGTGACACCCGGGGAGATTCCCGGGGAGATGAGACGAAGGCGCTCGAGGAAATCCGCAAGGATATGCTAACTAGATGGGCTCGTAAGAATCCCCGTTGTTTCTAGAACTTTATGGAGGCGGTTTTGAAAGATCACAGTATGGCGCAGATAAGGCCACGGATCGAGACCTTGCACCTCGGGACCATACGAGAACAAGACTGCTTGGATACTAGGCTTTCTGTGGCAAGAAGCCTGGTTTTCCTAGGTTGTCTGTGGCCGCTCGTCTTGGTCATGTTGTCGTGTTCAGGGAATGACAAACTTCAAGAAAGCGCTGAGTTACAGAAGAGAACGGCCCTTCTCGCGCCAGTGCGCATCGCCTATGTGGAGATCCATGAATCTGAAGATGATTCGAAAAGAAGCCGAGATGTGATTGTGCAGGCACTCGATTCGTGGGAGAGATTCTTTGTTACCAAGGACAACTATATCAATGAATACCCAGCGTTCTCTCCAGGCGGGCAGCTTCTGGCGTTTGCATCGGCAAGGTTAGAGAACAATGTTTTGCAGCGTGCCTTAGGTGACGCTGCCCCGCGCGGGTTCTATGTATTCAATCTCCTCGAAGGGACGACATACGAACTCGGGAGAGAGTTGCGCATCTCTCGTGTGTCTGAATTCCCGTATCCCGTTGGACTCTGCTGGTCGAAGGATGGGAGTTCGCTCCTCTTTTCCAATCTCAGCAATCGGATATACGCTATTAGCGCGGCAGGGGATTCGTTGAGGGTTGTAATGGAAGCCCGTGATGTAAAAATGATGCCAATGCTCGCTCTTTCTCCCGCAGGAGATGTGATCGCGTTTCAATATCAGCGAGAATACAGTGGGCCGTTCGGGATTGGTTTATTTCACCTGGGTGACTCTTCATTCAGCCCCATTATTGAGAGCTGCTCATACGTTTCCATCTGTTCATGGATGCGCAACGGTCAGCAACTAATGTTCGTGGATAGCATTCTGAAGGTCTATGATCTTGAGAAAGATGCGATCAGGACAATTGAACTTATGGGGCAACGAACAGACTTCATAGTTCAAGAATGCGTATCGGTTGACGACAGCACGTTGATTATGTTGTGTGCGAAACCGAAAGGATCAAGGACAGGGAAAGTGTCATGGCGTGGCTCGGATATTGTAAAAGCCGAAATGCGAAGCAAGCGGATTGAGTGGCTCTCACACGACGGTGTTCGCAGAGAACATCTTACCATCTATTCACCGAAGACAACTGATTAAGCGACGTTCAATCCACTAGTTGCATCCATTGCGGTATGTTGGACTCTCATGGGCCGTACAAGTCAAGACTTCATGGTTACAGATTCTGCAGCAAGAGGCGTCGCATTGGATATGACAATTCGGTTAATGAGCTTCTCTCGAATATGCCACATTGTTGTGGGAAATCTATATAGGTGTCTTCCTCCTGACGGCCCTTTTTAAATCAAAGTGTTCCACACAAGCAAGCTGTTCAGATGCTCCTATGACAAATTGGGGAGTGACAGAATGAGATTCGAAAGATGACACTCACGAGGTCTCTTTCCGTTTGTGCTAGTTCTGACGATGTTACAGATGTCGTATGCACACAAAGTTCTTCCATCATCCTTTGGGGCGTATTCCTCGGGGACGTTGAAGGCAGGCCAGATGGTGAATTTCACCGGAGCCGGGAGCCACGATAATGACGCGCAGGATGACTTCGGAGAGACACCGTATTGGATCTGGGACTTCCAATACGATGGAACGACGTTCGTGGATCGTGCAACGACGTATGAAGGTCAGCTAGCCCAGTGGACGTACAGCCAACCGGGAACTTATACAATTGCGGTGATCTACACGGATGACGATGGTCAACAAGGGAACACCTGCACGTTCCAGGTGACGATAGCTCCGTCGCTGAGGCGGTATTATTATGTGAAAGATCATCTTGGAAGTATCCGGGTAACGGTGAATGAGACGGGGGGAGTGGTATCGTGGGATGACTATGACCCGTGGGGGATGCAACTGGAGGGAAGGAGTGGAACGACGGTCTCGGAGAGCAGATACAAGTTCACGGAGAAGGAGCGGGATGTCGAGACTGGGTATGATTATTTCGGGGCGAGATATTACGATAGCTGCATTGCAAAATGGATGAGTGTCGATCCAGACGGGAGGGATTGGTACAATATGGGAAGTGAAAAATAGCCTGATATCCAATGGCGTGAAGGGTCTGGACCTCAACTGAAGCCGGGGTTGCTGAATTGGCTGGCTAGTTTTGTCAATATGGGAGAGTATGCAAACAGTCTGGGTGGTGATGTACTTGTGGCTTACGGAGGTGAAGGATTCGAGGCGATGAATGAGGCTCGCTTTGAGTTATTCCTTCATACCAACACCACTGGACCCACCGCCACGATTAGCGGAAACACTGTCCCGAGCGATCTTGAACTATTTGGTACGATAAAACCGGGTTTAGACAAGGCTAGGCTAACAACATTCCTTGGGTTGCCTGCTCTACTCATTAACGGGTGTAGGGAAATCCCAGTATTGTACGACGTCTTGCATCCAAACGGGAATCCAAACAATCCAGCGAATGATGGGATTGAACCAAGCGAACACATCGCTGATGGCATCTACTTTCACGCCGGTAGCTGGGGAAGAATGACGAGATGGACTCGGGATGAGAATCCGATTTCGGAGGGATGTCAGACCGCTGCGTATGGTGATTCGAAATCCCATCGCGTCTATCGAGCATTCATGAGGAACTTCCCGAGGGGCTGGGAGGGTCGTTACTATCTCACAAGGTCAAAATGATCCAGAGGTCCGCATGGTCAGAGAACTCGTACTGTTGGTAGTTGGTGGCATGAATATTCTGGCGAGTCAGAATCTGGACGGGCAAGCCCCATCCGTATGGAAAACTCCGACCAACAACATATATGGCTATTCCTGCATCAAGCTTGGGACTGATTCGACGTATATCGAACTCGTGTCGGGCGTGAAAGGTCAAGTATTTGGAACGTATTTGTTAACTAGGGATACGCTCATTCTTTTCCAAGAAAGAGGAGAATACGACAGTGAATTTCCTATTAATAGCAGCCATAGAACGGGCAAGATGATCACTAAATTTCTACTTCGGGATAATCGACTAATGCCGTTCTTTCGCTGGCGCTCAAAAGCGAGGGGCAGAATAAATCCCCAAACGATTTTTGACAAGGATTACTTCTTCCAACCTGATACTGCTTGCGAGTGCAGGTAATCCAGCTTGTGCTAGCGTGTACCAGTCAAGCCGTCATCTGACTCCTGATTGCCCGTCTTGAGGCGTCTCATCAGTATCAACAAGTCAGTCAATGAGCTTTTCATCAACGCAGACGCTTTGAGTCGAAAGATGTTCCCATCGGCCTCTTGCCGCAAGAATACTTCCAACTGTGTGCGCGAACAGTGTGTCTTAGTGCTTGAAGATTCATGGTGACGCGATGAGACTACTGATACTCTTCTGGTTTATCATTCTACTAACAGTGACCCTATGTGCACAAGTTGTGGATAGCGCGTCGTATCAGGCGTCGGCATTGCCAGCGGGTGCTGCGGACACGACAACGCTTTCTTTTCGCGACACGGATCTGAGAGAACTCATCCGAGGTCTTGCAGTTCAGCACGGCCTCAACGTCTTCATCGGCAACACTATCTCAAAGCGCGTCACGGTTTCGCTCAATCGCGTTCAGGTTCATGAAGCGATCAAGTTCCTCTGTCAGCAGAACGGTTTGGTGATGACGATTGAGCCTCCCGCACCCAAGTCCCATTAATGCTGTCCGGGAATTTATCCGGGGTTTTATCCGTCCGGGGTATTATCCGGGATATTATCCGGGATAAATCTGTGAGGATTGGGTGGTCCTTCGACCCCGCATACGGCGCAGGGGCAAGCAAGCTCAGGACGCGTGTACGAGTGCGCGGGCAGAAGAATACCACTGATTTGCACGAGATTCGCACAGATGACGATAGGAGTCAAGCGTATCTGTGAAGATCAGCGACAATCGATGGCGATCTTTCAAGATCACGGGAGGTGTTTTGCTTGACATTCACTACGTGAATGATTATCATTCACATTATGAATATCCTCCCACGGTTGACTGAACAAACCCTGGCTGAACAACTCCGCGTCATGCCAGTGGTCGTCGTAACCGGCGCACGGCAGACAGGGAAAAGCACCCTTGTCGCCGAACGAGTGTCCGGCGTGCGCCGCTATGCAACCCTCGACGATCTTGATGTGCTGGATGCTGCCCGACGGGATCCGGAAGCGTTGGTCGGAGGACGTAACGCGGTAACGCTCGACGAAGTCCAGCGCGAACCGGGATTCCTTACGGCCGTCAAACGAGCCGTGGACCGGGATCGCACTCCGGGACGATTTCTTCTGACCGGCTCGTCGAACCTCCTGCTGATGCGCCGGGTTTCCGAATCTCTTGCAGGTCGAGCGAGCTATCTCACGTTGTGGCCAATGACGCGACGCGAGCAGAAGGGTGAAGGCCGGGCCGGCCGATGGGAGGAACTGCTTGCGGCTGAGGACAAAGACTGGCTTGGGCTATTCAATTCCGACAGATCGGAACCCGAGGACTGGCGGGAACTCGCTCGTCGGGGCGGATTCCCTACACCCGCGCTCCAACTCAGGACGGAGAAGGATCGCGCCATCTGGTTTGACGGCTATGTGCGCACCTATCTCGAGCGCGATCTCCAGGATCTTGCGGCGATAAGCGCGCTTCCCGATTTTCGCCGTCTCATGCATGCGGCATGTCTACGCATCGGTCAGCTCGTGAATCAGACCGAACTGGGCCGCGATGTCTCGCTTTCGCAAGCAACGGTGCATCGTTGGCTCAACTTGCTCGAGACCTCATACATGCTTGTGCGGCTTCCCGCCTACAGTGTCAACCGTACGAAGCGACTGATCAAATCTCCGAAGATCTACTGGGGTGATACCGGAGTGGCAGTGCACTTGGCGAAGTCTGCCGAACTAGGCGGTGCGCTCTTGGAAAATCTCGTCTTGCACGACCTCCTCGCCTGGCGCGATTCCCGGATCGAGCGAGCGGAGATCTCGTACTGGCGCACAGCATCGGGTGAGGAGGTGGACCTTGTCGTGGAAACGGGAGAGAAGCTCATCCCGATCGAAGTGAAGGCCAGCGCGCGTCCGCGTCTCAGCGACACCAGTTCCCTGCGATCCTTCCGCGCGGAGTACGGAAAGAAAGCCCGTTCGGGCCTCTTGGTGCATTCGGGTACATCGGTTGAATGGCTCGCGCCGGATGTGCTGGCTGTCCCTTGGTGGAAGCTCCTTTAAAAGGAAGGTGCGCGGGCAGAAGACTACCACTGATTTGCACGAGATTGGCACAGATGAGCGATTGGGATTAACTGGTGGGATTGCCCGGGAATGTTACCCGGGGTGACACCCGGGGTGATCCCCGGGGTGACACCCGGGGTGATTCCCCAGAAGACTTCCAGATGTATCTGTGCAATCAGTGTCAATCTGTGTTCGGTTCTTCGAAATCAGTTGTCGAGTACGCGGATGGCGATCTGTCCGCGCCGCTGTCCTTCCTCCACATACCGATGAGCGTCCGCTGCCTGGTCAAGCCGGAATGTCTTGTCGATCACGGCGGTGATGACTCCCTTCTCGATCAATTCCTTCACGGCCTCCAGATCCTTCCTGCCGCCGGGTGCGATCGCACAGACGACTCGCTTGCCGCCGGTGATTCGTGTCCAGAGCATCTGCATCAATGCCTTCGTCTTGAAGCTGGCGAAC
>JBFYQI010000474.1:0-7746 GCA_041302875.1 Ignavibacteria bacterium | reverse complement strand
AGCACGCCGGACAATTTCAGCTTCGGCAACATCGACGACGACTTCCGAAGCGAAAAGACGCGCACCATCTCGCTCGATGCGTCGGTCACCAGCCAGGTCACCAATGCACACATGTTGCTCGCGGGAATCCAGGCGAACTGGTACGTCATGGATGTCAACAGCATTCTTTCGTTGAAGTCCTCTAACGGCCAGCGGTATGAGGTCTATGTCGCCAAGCCGTTGGAGTTTGCCGCGTATGTGCAGGACAAGATGGAGTTCGAAGGGATGATCGCGAATATCGGTCTGCGGTTCGATATTTACAACCAGAACATTTCGTATTACACGGACCAGTACGCGCCGTATCGATACATCAACGCGGACGGGGACACCTTGACAGATAAGGCGCTCGCAGACCGATCGACGACGCCGACGTTGGCGCGCTTGCAGCCCAGGCTGGGAATCTCGTTCCCGGTCTCCACATCGACGGTGTTCCACGTGAACTACGGCTCGTTCGTTCAACGCCCGCCGTTCAGTCAGACCGTGTACCAGCAGGAGCCGAATAGCGGCTTCAAGGACATGATCCTCGGCAATCCCCGTTTGCAGCCGCAGGTCACGAACAGCTATGACATCGGATTGACGCAGGGCTTTGGTGACGGATTCCGGATCGACGTGAGCGGATACTACAAGGACGTGCGGAACTTGATCCAGCAAGCCTTCTACTATGACGTTCAGGGTTACGGGTACTCAACCTTCGTCAATCGCGACTATGCGGACATTCGCGGATTCCGCGTCAGCCTTGCCCGCCGCAAAGGGATGCTGACCGGCACCGTGAACTACACGTACGGGGTTGCGACGGGAAAGAACTCGACCCCGTTCAACGAGTCGCCCCGGTATTCCGAACTTGGGACGGCAGACCTCCCGACGGCAAAGGACGTGCTCCTGGACTTCGACCGGACGCACAACGTTGTGGCCAGTCTCGTGTTCCAGACCGAAGAATATTGGGGCCCCGAAGTCCTCGGCGTGTACCCGTTTGAGATGTTCTCCGTCTCGGGCACGTCCTTCATCCGGAGCGGACGTCCTTACACCTACGATACGCAGGGGCTTGGCGCGCTGTACAATAAGCGATCACCTGCCGAGCGGAATACGAACATCAAGATCACGCGCCAGTTCTCCCGTCTCTTTGGGACCCGCGCGTCTGTCTACGTCGAGGTGTTCAACCTCTTCAATGACATGATCTACAATTACAACGCCATCTTCCGCAAGACGCGCAACAATGCCACAGGAACGATCGATGATAACCGGAACCTCATCAAGTACGAGGAGAACCGGGAATCGTTGACGTATTACGAGGATGTCAATCATCCTGGCTTCCTGGTCGATCAGACGTTCATGATCTATGGCAACGCGCCGCGCAGCTTCCAATTCGGACTGGTCCTCAACTTCTGACGTGAGGTTTCTCTATGAATCGATTGATGATAGTGACTCTTGCATCCTTGCTGGTGGCGCACCTTGCCGACGCCCAGGGACGGAAATTTGTCGTGCACCAGCGCGGGATGCTGCACCAGACGGTGTACAACACGGGTGAACTTGGCCGCGCATACGACCAAGGCACCGCCGGTGTCACGCAAGGCATGCCGTCCTTTGAATGGCCTGCTCGATCGGCGACGACGGTCGATGCGAAGCCCTACACGGGCCAGCATAATTCATTTGGCGGGGGAATGCAGATGGCCGCCAGCCGGCGCGACACCGCAGCGCGGCTCTATGCATATTGCGGCGCGATTTCCGGCCTTCCGGTGGCAGGTACGTACAGCTTCCCGCTCGAGTTGACGCGGACGGAAAATTATCCGGTTCTGCCTGACGGCAGTTTGAACCCTGCCTACGACCCGGATGAGGCCGAGGAGATCATCGTCTCCAAGTGGGCGACGCGGCTCGGACTGACGGTGACGCGCACGAGCCGTGCGTGGAGTCATCCGGATTACGACGACATGATCATTTACGAGTATGAGATCGAGAACACGGGAGACACGGATGGCAATCCAGCCACGCCGGCTCGCACCGATACGCTTACAGAGGTGCTGATCAGCTTCGCGCACGGACTCGCTCCGGGAAAGACGGGATATGAGCGTACGTTCAACCGTTGGAACGGCGGGGACTATCAGCAGAAGGACACATATGCACGGTTCGATCGTCGTCGCTGGCTCAGTTATGCAGCCGACCGCGACGGCAAACCGGACCCCCAATACTTCGAAGAATGGGCGCAGTCGGGGAAGAATGGCGGCGGTCTGCAGTCGCCTCAGGCGATCGGATTCGTTCAATTGTATTACGACACGACGCTTCTTGCTCGACAGGGGGAAACGCAGTTGCAGGTCAATTCGGCTGATACGGCGAATGTGTGGGATGTGAACGGACACCTCAAACAGCCGTTCCTCAACCGTCTCGAAACGTCACTGCTCACGGAAGCGAAATATCGTGTGAACATGGACATCGCGTTGACGCGAAAGAACAACCCGCTGCGGAATCTCGCTGTGTTCGGTCCGGATTGGATCGGTCGCGGAGCGTTCAACGTTCGGCAAAGTTGGTACTTTGGTGTCGGGAAGATGATGATCTATGGGCCGTACATCCTGAAGCCCGGTGACAAGATCCGGTTCGCGCTTGCAGAAGTAGCGGGCTATGGACCAGCAACGCTGGCGGAGACGCAGGCCGGGCTCGTAGACGAGGGGGGAAGCTGCGGCCAAATATGCGGCGAAGATGCGGCCCTCGCGGCGTTCAATCCGGTCTGGAACTACTCGCAGCAGATGGTGTATGGCTTGGACAATCGGACGTTCGGAAGCACGTATCTCACGACGCATCCGCTTCCGCAGTACGTGAACTCCAACGTTGTGACGGTCCGTGATGTTGCCGACCGCGCGATCCAGGCATACACCAACGCGCCGCTCGTGGATTACGACTCGACGCAGTACTGGCCCGAGAAATCCGCTGACCGAGGCGTCTATCAGATCCCCGTGATCGTCCCGGCTCCGGCCGTCGCGGTTGAGAACACGGACCGAGCGACGAACAAGATCGTATGGAAGCCGGACGTTGAATCATTCTCTGCGTCTCGCTTGCAAGCCGCGTTCTCCCATTACGAGCTTCAGAAATCAGACCATCCGTTGGGACCATGGGTGCGTCTCGATTCCATCGGCAAAGGCGACACGCGCTATTTCCAGGACGGTGTCTATTCTTGGGTCGACTTCAGCACGCGTGTTGGGGAGTCCTACTACTATTCCATCCTCTCGGTCGATGTCGCGGGGAACAAGAGCGGCCGGACGAACATCTCCCTGCACCAGACGCAGTTGGGCGGCACGGAGACGTTGGAAACGGTCTATGCCGTGCCGAATCCCTTCATCGTTCAGTCCGGATTCTCCGGAGCGGGCGAACCGCAGGACAAGGTCGGCTTCTATAATCTACCGAAGACCTGCACGATCAAGATCATTTCCTATAGCGGTCAGCTCGTGCAAACGATCGAACACGACTCCGGTGACTACTCGACCGAATATTTTCAGGTCACGCGGAACAATCAATTGATCGCCTCGGGTGTATACTTCTATGTTGTGGAGACGCCCGACGGCAAACGCACTCACGGAAAACTTGTCATTATCAAGTAGGCCCACACATGAAACCGATCACCATTCGTATCGCCATCTTGGCTGTCGCGCTCATCGGTCCGGCCCTCCATGCTCAAAAGGTCGGTACGAGTTCGCTGCAGTTCCTGAAAGTCATGCCCGATGCACGCGGCACGGCCATGGGAGACGCGTTCGGCTCGCTCGCCCGGGGCGCGAACGCCGCCTTCTGGAATCCGGGAGGAGTCGCGCAGACGGAACATATTGACATCGCCGGAACGCTCACCATGTGGCTGTTCGACACGCGTCAGGGAGCGTTGGCCGTGGCCGTCCCACTGGAGGACTGGGGGACATTCGCCCTTCAGCTGCAGTATGTCGATTACGGTTCCATCCAGGTCACGCGCGCCGATCAGCTCGCGTTCGTCGGGAGCGGGACGGATATCCGGTATAATCCAGGGTTGACGGGAGAGACCTTCACGCCGACGACCTATCTCGTCGGACTCACGTTTGCCCGGCGGCTGACAAATAAATTCAGCACCGGCGTGACGGCGAAGTTCATTCGTGAGTCCCTCTGGGGGAGCTCCACCGTCACGATCGTCGGTTCGAACGGCGTGGCGGAAGAGGTCAACACATATGCATCGCTGGTCCTGTTCGATTTCGGACTCCAATATGACACCGGATTCCGCAGTATTCGAGTGAACGCCGCCGTGCAGAACTTCGGGTCGCAGGTGAAATTTGCGAAGGAAGGGTATCCCGCGCCCATGGCTTTCCGCATCGGTGCTTCGGGCGATGTGCTGGGGCCGAATGCGCTCCTGATGGAATCCGCGGAAAGCCGGATGACGCTCGCATGCGATCTTTTCCAGCCAAACGACTACTTGCAGCAGATCCATTTTGGCATGGAATACGCCTTCAGCGAAATGCTCTTCCTGCGCGCGGGCTACAAGTTTTACTATGACAACGACAATCTGACCATGGGCGCCGGCGTGCGGCAAACCATCGCCGACTTCCCGCTCGCGGTCGACTACAGCTACGGCAGTATGGGTGACTATCTGCCGAGCGTTCACCGGATCAGTGTAGGAGTACAACTCCCATGACGCGAAGGAACCGCATTCTCATTGCCAGCGTTGCCTGGCTCCTCTCCGGTATCGCCTCTGCGTTTGCGCAAGGCGCCGGAGATCCCTTGACGCTTCAGGGGATGCACCAATGGGTTGTCAATGATGTCCGCGCCCGCGGAATGGGCGGAACGATGGTCGCCTCCGGCAATTCGGCGAACGCGCTCTTCGTCAATCCTGCGGCGCTGACGCATGTGTCTGCGATCGATGTTCGCTTCTCGGGTTCATTCTTCAATACGGTGCAGCGTCAATCGCAGGAATGGGTGCCCAACCGGTTGTATGCCGGCCTCAGTATCCTGATGGAAGACAAATGGGCCGGGATCAAGGATCCGCTGGTGTTCAATCCATTGGATTCAACATACGCTCCGCCGACAAGCCCCTTCGAGCAACTCCAGAAGCCGTTCGATACATTCGGTCCGAATTGGTCCCGCTCGACAACGGATGCCCTGCCCCTCTCCGCTGCGCTGGCCGTGCCCTTCGAACTGATGGAGATGCCGTTCGTCGCGGCCGTTGGAGGCGGGCAGGCGATCGACCTCTCGCATTATTTCCAGAACAACAACGTGCTCGCGCCGATGCTCGGTTCCTATCGTCCTTCACCGCTCCCGGTGGTCAAGCAGCCAGACACGTTGCGCGTGCAATGGTATCAGCACACGCGAAAACGCGAAGGGTCGATCTATGCGGTCACTCCGGCGATCGCGTTCAAATACGACAACCTGAGCGTCGGACTGTCGGCCAATATCTATTTCGGTTCGTCCGATGATCTCGAACGCCGCTGGGATCGCGGTACGCTCACCTTCATTTACAATGCGTTCAAAGTGGATTCGATCCTGTACGCCAACACCTGGGCCGGCACGTCCGACTACAGCGGTGCCAGCGGCACGGTCGGCATCCTGTGGGAAGAGGAGCGGTACAAGGTTGGTGCGACCCTTGCGTTGCCTCTGACCATCACTCGTTCATATGAGAGAACCTTCACGATCGACACCGCGTCATCCTCGGTTTCGGTCACGCAATCGGGTGAAGAGAAGCTGAAACTCCCGCTCCGGTATTCGCTCGGATTGGTGCTGACGCCGACGGACCGGTGGACGATCAGCGTGGACTACGCGATGAGCGGATTCAAGAGCTCCGAGCAGGTCAACGCCGACGGCACGGTGAGTACCGCGTGGGTGGGGGGGAATGATCTGCGACTCGGCGCGGAATACCTCGCCGCATCCTGGATTGCGCTCCGTGGCGGCTACCGTCAGGAAGTCCAGCCGTTCGCTGTTGCCGGTTCCGCCATCATCAATGAGGCGGTCAAGGCATCCGTTACCTCCCTCGGGTTCGGGTTGAACGTCTGGGACGTCATGGTTGACCTCGCGTATGAATATTACTCACTCGATTACCAGGACACATGGCAATCGAACATCAACAGCAATTTGACGGAACAGCACCGGGCGGTCATCGGCATCGGATATCAATTCTGAGAGCTGACCCGATTGCCCAATCACCATATTTTGAAACGGAACAGACAATGAAAGAACTGGAATCACGTATCGCATTGGTCACCGGCGGCGCACGCGACATCGGACGGCAAGTGTCCTTGAAGCTCGCCGAACAGGGCGCTGCGGTTGCCATCAATTACTACGATAATCCGGACGATGCCGAAGAGACGGTGAAGCTCATCAAAGCAAACGGCGGGAACGCGGTCGCCATCCAGGCGGATGTCACGAAGCCCGCGGATGTGAAACGCCTGGTCGATGAGACCCTGAAGGCGTTCGGCGGGAAGATCCACATTCTGGTCAACGTTGCCGGCGGATTGATGGGACGTCATCCCATCGCCGAGATGGAAGAATCGTTCTGGGATGCCGTCATGAACGTCAATCTGAAGAGCGTCTTCCTCGTCTGCAAAGCCGCGATCCCGCATCTCGTCGATGGAGGGGCGATCATCAACTTCTCCACGCAAGCCGTGCATGACGGCGGCGGTCCCGGTGCCATCGCCTATGCATCCGCGAAAGCGGGCGTGCACACGTTCACACGCGGACTCGCGAAGGAACTCGGTCCCAGAAAGATCCGCGTCAACGCGGTCTCGCCGGGAATGATCAATACGACCTTCCACAATACGTTCACGAAGCCGGAAGTGCGCCAGCGCGTGGCGTCGATGACGCCGCTGGGACGCGAAGGAGAGGCGGCGGAAGTGGCGGAACTCGTGCTCTTCCTTGCCTCGGACCGCTCGTCCTTCATCGACGGCGAGTCGATCCAGATCAACGGCGGTCTCTTCTTCGCGTGAGCACCATGGCCCGTTCCCTCTGTGCACTCCTTGCGGTGATGCTCATCCTGGTCGCCGACCTCCGTTCGCAGCACCGGACGGCAGGCCGGCATCCCCGTCTCGTTGCCTCGCCCATGGAGGTACAGCTGATGCGGGCGGAGCGCGGGAAGTATCCGCTCTTTGCCGCTGCATTTCAGAATGCCCGGACGTTGATCGATTCGGCGCTGCGGCGTCCGCTCGATGTTCCGGTGCCGAAGGATGCGGCGGGATACACGCATGAGCGGCACAAGCAGAATTATCGGGAGATGCAGACGGCGGGAATGATGTACCAGCTCACGGGGGACGAACGGTACGCGAGCTTCGTCCGTGATCTGCTGCTGCAGTATGCGAAGCTCTATCCCAGCCTCGGACTTCATCCTGCAGCCGTGGGGAAGTCCGGCGGACGGTTGTTCTGGCAGACGCTGAATGAATCGGTCTGGTTGGTCAACACATCCATCGCCTATGACCTCGTGTATGAGTGGCTTTCTCCGGACGACCGCGCGCGGATCGAGGAAGGTGTGCTCCGTCCGATGGCGGAGTTCTTCATCAAGGATTGCGCATCGACCGTTGACCGCATTCATAATCATGCGACGTGGATGACGGCGGGGATCGGGATGCTCGGATACGTCCTCGACGACAAGCGATACATCGAAACGGCGCTGAAGGGAACGAAACAGAGCGGTGACGCAGGATTCCTCCGGCAGATCGATCTCCTGTTCTCTCCGGACGGATACTACAGCGAGGGCCCGTACTATTCGCGTTACGCGATCTACCC
>JBFYQI010000462.1:0-3701 GCA_041302875.1 Ignavibacteria bacterium | reverse complement strand
CCCTCGTTCCGGAAGTCCTTTGAGATCTCGTAGACGCCGTCGAATCCTCCGACGATCAATCGTTTCAAGTAGAGTTCGTCTGCGATCCGCAGGAAGAGTTCCACGTCCAGCGCGTTGTGATGCGTCGTGAACGGACGGGCCGACGCGCCGCCGTAGACCGGTTGCAGTACGGGCGTTTCCACTTCCACGTAGTTGCGCGCATCGAGGAACCCCCGCATCGTCGACAGGATCTTCGCCCGCTTGAGGAAGACCTCGCGGACAGACGGATTGACGACGAGATCGACGTAGCGCTGCCGGTAGCGAAGCTCCTTGTCGGACAACGGATCGTAGACGACCTTGTTCCCTTGCTCGTCGATGCGTTCCTTCACAACCGGGAGCGGGCGGAGCGATTTGGAAAGCAGCACAAACTCGCGCGCATGGATGGAGATCTCCCCCATGCGTGTGCGGAAGACAAAGCCCCGAACGCCGACGATATCGCCGATATCGATGAGCTTGAACGCGTCGTAGACCGGGCCGAGATCGTCGCGCTTCAGATAGGCCTGGATGCGCCCCGACGAATCCTGGATATGGCAGAACGAGGCCTTCCCCATCCGGCGGATGGACATGATCCTTCCCGCGATGGCGACTGTCCGCTCCGGTGCGTCTTCTCGAAATGAGTGGATGATCTCGGCCGCGAATGCATCGCGATCGAATTCATGCGGGTAGGGTTCGATGCCGAGCTTCTTCAGCTCCTCCAACTCCTCGCGCCTGCGGCGCATCAGGAGATTGAGTTCCTCTTGCTCAGTGGGTTGATTTGCGGGTGCGGCGTCGGATGCGTTGGTTTGGTGATCAGACATGATGTGCTTCTGCTCCAGGGCTACGGCACAACAGCGCCGGCCGGGTATGCGGGGAGGTTCAGTCGGTCGGGCGCCGTCCGGTTGCTCAGCGCCGTCAATTCGTACAAGCGGTCGGCATGTTGCGGACCCACCTGGTCCCACGAGAATCGCCACTCCCAGTTGCCGTCGGTCGTTCCCGGGAAATTCATCCGCCCGCTCGTATCGAGCCCGAGGATATCCTGGAACGGGAGAATCGCGGTATCCGCGACCGAGAGTTCAGCCGCCCGGATGAGGTCCCAGTGGATCTCGCTTCCCTCAGTGCGCACGTAGCGTTTCACGAACTCGCGTTCCCGCTCCGTCGCTGTGGCGAACCATCCGATCGATGTGTCGTTATCGTGCGTGCCGGAATAGACGACGCAGTTCGGGTCGTACGTATGCGGCAGGAACTCATTGTCGACGCCGGCAGCGAACGCGAACTGCAGGATCTTCATTCCCGGAAATTCGAATTGCGTCCGCAGTGCGACGACTTCGGGGGTGATCACCCCGAGGTCCTCGGCAATGATGGGAAGCTTGCCCAATTTGCGCTGAACGGTCTTGAAGAGGTCTGCGTCCGGTCCCTTGACCCACTTGCCGTGTTCTGCCGTCTTGTGCGCCGCAGGGATCTCCCAATAAGCTTCGAAGCCTCGAAAATGGTCGATGCGAAGGATGTCAAAGAACTTCAGGGTTGACCGGAAGCGATCGATCCACCAGGCATATTTCTGTTCCTTCATCACGTCCCACCGGTACAGTGGATTGCCCCATCGCTGGCCGGTCTCGCTGAAATAATCCGGCGGCACACCTGCAACGATGGTGGGATTGCCGTCCCGATCGAGGAAGAAATCGCCGGGATGCGACCACACATCGGAGCTATGATGCGCAACGAAGATCGGGATGTCTCCCATGAGCCGGATGTTGCGATCGTTCGCGTACTTCTTCAGACTCGCCCACTGGCGGGAAAAGCACCATTGCGTGAACCGGTGAAACTCGATCTCCTTCTGGAGCTCGATTCGCGACGCTGCAAGCGCCGCGGGATCCCGGTGAACGAGCTTCTTGTCCCAAGTCGTCCAGAGACGGCGATCATTCTTATCGTTGAGCGACTGGAACAGAGCATAATCATCCAACCACAATGCGTTCGCCTTGCAGAAGGCGGCGTACTCGCTCTTCTCCGGCGCAGTGCCCGCTGTGAAGAACCGGTCTGCGGCTTTCCGCAAGGCTGCCATACGAAAGGGTTCGGCGGCGGCATAGTCGACGTGGTCCGTCGGAAATGTGGGGGCTTGCAACTCTGCATCCGTCAACCATTTGTGCGACTTCAATTCCAAGAGGTCGATCAGGAGCGGACTGCCGGCGAACGCGGACAGACTCATGTACGGCGAATTGGCCAATCCGACCGGACCGATGGGGAGCATTTGCCAGACTGTCTGGCCCGCGACCACCATCCAGTCAATGAAATGGTACGCTGCCGGGCCAAGGTCGCCTGATCCGTACGGACCCGGCAACGAGGTCGGATGGAGTAAGATTCCGCTGCTTCGTGGAAACCGCATATCCTGCTCTGCTCCCTTCTGTTATGATTCCATTCCTGTCAGGCGACGCAGATGACGCACTTCGTCGCGCGTCAAGAACCGCCAATCACCTCGAGGCAGGCCCAGCGGCGTCAGTCCGGCAAACGCAACACGGTCGAGTTGCTTGACGTCATAACCGAGCGCCTCGAAGATCCGTCGCACTTCGCGGTTCCGTCCTTCGGCCAATGTCACGAGTACCTTCGTTCGCTTTGATCCCTGAATGATGTCGGCCTCCTTCGGCTTCGCCACTCCGTCGTCCAGCTTCACCCCGGCACGCAGACGCTTCAGATCCTTATCTTCCATCTGGCGTTCGAGCGTCACACGATACATGCGCTCGATCTCTCCCGAGGGGTGCGCCAACGCATGCGCGAGATCGCCGTCGTTCGTGAAGAGCAGCACGCCGGTCGTATTCCGGTCCAAGCGTCCCACGGGATAGATGCGCTGGTGGATCGAGACATATTTCATCACCGTGTCTCTCCCCCGTTCATCGCTCAACGTCGTGATCGCATCCTTCGGCTTGTTCAACAGGATGTAGAGATGCCGTTCCTCCGCGTTGACGATCTTACCGTTGACCGTCACGCGGTCTTTGTACGGATTGACCTGAACGCCGAGTTCATCGACCACTTTCCCGTTCACCCGCACGACGCCGCTGCGGATGAGATCGTCGTTCTTCCTGCGCGATCCCACGCCGGCCATGGCGAGGAACCGGTTCAGGCGAACAGCTTGCGGATGAACCCTTGGATCTTTTCTTTCCATGTCTTCCATCGGGGCCGCGGTGCGGTCGTCCCGCCTGCTTCTTCCGGCATGAAGTCTTCAACATCCGCCGGTGGTTCCTGTCCGATCATCTCGCCCGGTGATGGCGCTTCCATTTCGGGTATGTTCGGGGCGTCTGAGATCGCCTCTGCCGCCGGTTCCGTGATGATGCGCTGCTCCAGCTTCGACTCAGCAGTGATCACGGTGGAATCATCCGCGATCGGCGCTACCGGCGGACGCAGTTCGGTCGGCGCGGGAGTCTCCGAAAACGGCATCGGCTCTTGTCCGGCAGCCTCGAGGTCCTTTTTCGCCTCTCCGCTCACGAGACGAATGTCCCGCGTGCGTTTGCGATGGACGATCTCGACGGGGCGTTCCAGTTCGGGCTTCTTCTTCGGGATGTGCGGGAGGCGTGACTTAAATTCTTCCGCTTCCTTCCTCATTGCCTCCGCGCCCGCCTGTGCCTCAAGCATTCGGCGCTCTGTCTCGAATTGATTTTCCCCAAGGATCTCTTCGATCTCGCGCGGCCGGGGGAGAT
>JBFYQI010000456.1:0-3434 GCA_041302875.1 Ignavibacteria bacterium | reverse complement strand
GACAAAAGATCTCCTCCGGACACACGGTTCCGCAGGTCATGGCGAGCGCATTTGACGTGCGCACAAGCTCTGCGGATCCTTTGACGTTGCCCGACCGGATCCTTGCAATGAACATCGGGATGCGGATATGCGTGGGACACGCTTTCACACAGGGGGCGTCGAAGCAGAAAAGACAACGCTCCGCTTCGATTCGCGCTTGTTGATGAGAAAGAGGTGGGGGCATGTGTTCGGTGCTCAGGAATTCAGAAGTGATATCTCCACAACGCTGCTTTGTGAGTCTGAAACGCGTCAAGCTGAGCTTGTCGAAGCTTGACAAGTATCGCGCAATCACCTCCCAACACGATTCGACCCGTCCGCCTCAACGAACCTATGTGGCCGGGCGGGCACGCTCACCGTGACCGCCACTGATGATGGCTTTGCACCGTTATAATCTTTGGTTCACGTCTCTTATTGCATCAACAATTTGCTGATAACCGGTGCATCGGCATAGATTTCCCGAGATCGCACGTCGGATGTCTTCTTCCGAAGGATTCTCCGAGTGATCGAGCAGATCTTTTGCGCTCATCAGCATTCCCGGCGTGCAGAAACCGCAATGGACCGCATCATGGTCGAGGAATGATTCCTGGAGCGGCGTGAGCCGATCGCCATCGCTCAATCCTTCAATGGTCATCACTTCCTGCCCGTCGATCTGCGGAGCCAGGATCAGACAGGAATTGACCGCATGTCCGTTCAGGAGCACGGTGCAGGCACCGCACTCGCCGATCTCGCAACCGCACTTTGTGCCGGTCAACCCGATTTCTTCCCGAAGGAGCTGGAGCAAGGTTTGATTCGGTGCGATCTCCATCGTATAGAAGCGGCGGTTGATCGTCGTTTTGATTCTGACCGTGTTCATCGGGCACATTCCTCCAAAGCGCGCCGCACCAGCACGGCGATCACTGGTTCCTTGTATTCGGTCGACCACCTTCGGCCGGTCAAAGCGATCATCTGCTCCGCCACGACAGTTCCCGCCTGAGTTGCCAGCTCGAAGGAGAAGCGTTTGCCGACGAGAACGCGTTCCGCTTCAGCGATCCGCTGCCAGGTTGGGAACGTCGCGCCGGGAACGATGCGCGCCTCCTGCACGATCTTTTCGTTGCTCAGACGCAGGATCGCTGCCACGCTCAATCGCGATATCGATACCGCATTTCGTCGACCGAGCTTGATGAATGCACTCCGGCTTCCTTGAGAAGGTTTAATAAATCGGATCTCGGTCAGGAGTTCATCCGAACGAGCGACCGTCTTGTACGGCGCTATGAAGAGTTCCGAGAGGGATAGTGTGCGCGCACCTGCATCCGAGCGGAGCGTGACCGTTGCACCCAGCGCAACAAGAGGAGGAACAGTATCCGCACATGTCGCGGCGTTCATAATATTCCCGCCGACGGTCCCGCGATTACGGATCTGCGGCGATCCGATGTTAGCGGCCGACGACGAGAGCATTGCTGCATGACGCTGAATGAACGCAGACCGTTCGATCTCCGCATGCGTCGTCAACGGTCCGATGCGGATCGTCTCCCCTTCATCCGTGATGCCGTGCAATCCCGACAAATGGCTGATGTCAACGACGGTCTGAGGTGGAGTCGACTGCGGTTTGCGCAGTTCGATGAGAAGATCTGTTCCGCCTGCAAGGATGCGCACAGGGTTGTGCAGGAGTGCGAGCGCTTCCTCGATCGTCTTTGGCGCTGCGTAGTCGAAGGGCTTCATCGCGATTCCCTCCCGACCTTGCAGGATTCGCCAATAGCTTCCTTCTGCTCCGAGCCACGTTTGCCGTGACGCGTGAGTTTGTGACCAAGCAAGACCCGCTCAAGGGTCGCGGGAATCTCCGTGATGCGCTTCCCCGTGGCGTTGTAGATCGCATTGACGATCGCTGGGGCTGCAAGCTCGTTTGTCGGCTCACCGACCGATTTCGCTCCGAAGGGTCCGGCGGGATCGGGATTCTCAACGATGATGGTCTTGATCGGGGGAACATCAACAGCTGTAGGGATGAGATACTCATCGAAATTGAGTTGCTTCGGAACGCCATCTTCGAAGTCGAACTCCTCAAGCAATCCGTATCCAAGCCCCATCGCGACGCCGCCATACATCTGCCCTTGAACCATTGCGCGGTTGATCGCTCGCCCGACATCGTGACAAGAAACGAAATCGACAACCGAAACCTTGCCGGTCCCGGTATCCACCTCGACCTCGGCCGCGTTGGCGCCGTACACAAAGGTGAAGTACGCCTCCCCTTGTCCCGCGTGCTCGTCCCACGATGTCTTGGGAGACTTGTGCCAACCGAGACCGATCATCGGCTTTCCAGCGTTGAAGCAGGCTGCGGTCAACTCCGCGAACGAGGCAAGCCGCTCGCCGTTGGAGCGTCGAACGAGATAATCAGAAACCAGATCAAGGTCGTCGGATGCAACACTCGTCATTTGCGCGCCGATTTCCAGAAGAGTCGTCCGCACTGATTCGGCGGCGTTCTTTGCGGCCGATCCCCCCATCACGGTCCCGCGAGAAGCGACGGTCGGTCCGGAATCCGCCACACGGCTTGTGTTCGTATTCAGGAACTGGATGCGCTCCATCGAGATGCCGAGCACCTCGGATACGATCTGGGACATCTGCGTCTGCGCTCCCTGTCCCATGTCGGTGATGCCGGAAGACAGGATCACGCTTCCATCGGTCTGGACGGAGACGATCGTTTCCGCCGCATCGACTCCTTCGGCGCCGAGGGAAACGCCGCGATAACTGCACGCAAGCCCGATCCCCCGCTTCACCTCGCCAGATTGTTCAGTCTTGAATTTCCGCCACTTCGTTTCGAAGTCGATCGAAGATGCTGTCTTCGTGAGAACTTCTTTCAGGCTCACAACATGCGTTAGCCGTTGTCCGGTCGCTGTGACAGAGCCTGTCTCGAATCCATTCTTGAGCCGGATCGCGAGCGGTGTCATGCCAACCCGCTCTGCAAGCTCATCCATCATCGATTCGATCGCGAAGTTCACTTGCGGCGAGCCGAATCCCCGCATCGCTCCGGTGTAATTGTTGTTTGTGTATGCAGCATATACGTCGGTGCGAACATTCGCGCACTCGTACGGACCCGTTGCCTGCACAACGGAACGCCACGTCACGAACGGACTCATCGACGCATAGGCGCCGCCGTCGGCAATGCACTTCGCTTCCATCGCCGTGATGCTGCCGTCCCGTTTCGCTCCCCATTTGTAATAGAGCACATAGGGATGGCGCTTGTAGCTCTCGAGCATCGACTCTTCGCGCGTGTTGACCATCTTGACCGGCCGTCCCGTCTTCATCGCGAGCAATGCCGCCCGACAGCAGAGGGAGGTCATCACTTCGTCCTTCCCGCCGAACGAACCGCCGAGCGTCGATTGGACGATCTGGACATGACTGAGGTCCAGATTCAGCGCGGCAGC
>JBFYQI010000428.1:0-3190 GCA_041302875.1 Ignavibacteria bacterium | reverse complement strand
AGAACCTCGATTCCTTCGAGGGACGATCACAGCTCGGCACGTGGGTCTATCGCATCACAGTCAACACCTGTCTCGGGTTGCTGCAGAAAGAACAGCGTCGGCAGAGGGTCTTTCTCCCCAGTAGTGATTTGGGCGACCAACTGACGGAGAGGGTTCAGACAGAAGAATCCAGTGACATTGAGGAAGATCTGCAGTTGATGTATGCCTGTATCAACGATCTCCCACCGCTCGACCGAACGCTTATCTCTCTGTATCTCGAGGATCTCAGCACGAAGGAGATGGCGGAGGTCCTGGATATCTCAGAATCGAATGTGCGGGTGAAGATCCACCGGATCAAGGCGGCATTGAAAGAGGCGATGGAAAGGGAGAACCATGGACATCGATAGCATGAAAAACAAGACCATGCGCATCAAGGCGCCGGACATTGGAGTGCGGAGTTCGGGCCTCGGGGGTGAATCGACACAGTCGCTCGTCGACCTCCTCAAAGCCACGGACCAACAACACTTGAAAAAAACCCGTCAAGCGCGGATGTTCATTATGATCGCAACCGCAGCCTTTCTTTTCGCCTTTGTCATGACCTTGCTCGATCCGGGTTCCGACGACCGAGGACGGGAACGTCAGATGAAGTACGGAAGCATTGTGCTGGTTTACATCCTCGTGAGCATCGTGTATATCGCGGGAGTGCGAAAGCTCGCTCGGGTGGACCATGCGGTTCCGGTGCGGCAATTCCTGCTGGAGGCGGAGCGTCGGTATCGCTTCATGCGGCGTTCGGACTGGATGCTTTCCCTTGGCGGATTGCTTGCGGTCATTGTCGTCACGACGATCGGCTATGCGCCATATCTGAGCCGTCTGTTCGGCTTCGGCGACGATCCGACCGCGATGTACATCCTGTTCCCTTGCTTTATCATCATCGTTGCGGCGTTTGGCTTCTACTTCACATGGAAGAACTGGCAGCGGGACCGTGCGCCGTTGTGGCATCAGATCCGCCAGATGCAAGATGAACTTGAGTCATCATCGAATGATGTGCGCTAGTTGTCAGGATTCGGAACGAGGATCATCATGAAACACGCCAACGAATCATCTCGCAACCGTCGATGCGCGTCACGCTCTGCAACGTCAATCGCAGCGCTCCTGGGTATTCCATTGCTCGCTTTGGCGCAGAACGTTGCGCCAGCGACGAATCAGCCGGGCGATTCGCTATTCATGCGAGTCTTCGTTCAAGGAACCGAAATCGGCAGTCTTCAAAGTACACTCGATGCGAACGGAATGTATCACCGCAGCTTCTCCATCCGGGCAGGCGGACAATCAATCGACATGACTATGCATATCACTCCGGACAAGGATGGGCAATGGAAGCAGATCGATATTCAGAATCCGACGATCGGTTCCTTTCATGCGGTGCGGGAGGGGGCGACAGCGCGCTATGCCGATCGTGGAGTGGAAAAATCCGTTGCGCTCTCCGGTGACGAGGTGTTGTTCGATGACTACGGGAACATCTGGGAAGGCGTGATGCTGAAGCGGTACGACTTGGCAAAGCGCGGTCCGCAAGCCTTCAAGCGATTTCGCATACCGGAAACGCCTTTGCCAGGCAATATCGTTGACGTGATCGTTGAGTACCTCGGCGAAGAATCGCGAGCGATCGGCGGAATTCCTCGCACATTCCAACTTTTCCGATGGGAATGCTTGGGACAACGGGCAACGTGCTGGGTGGACCAGGATTACCGCGTGTATCTCGTGGATTCTCCGGAGCAACAAGGGGTGTCCGTGCGTGCCGGCTACGAGGAACTGATGAAACAAGCCACAAGCAAGACCAGCATCATGGTTCCAATGAGGGATGGGATCCTCCTTGCCACCGATCTCTATCGTCCACGCAACGCGAGCACGCGTGTTCCGCTTATCCTGATCCGCACGCCGTACAATAAGGAAACAATGGCGGGACTCGGCGAGCGCTTCGCAACGCGCGGATATGCTGTCGCTCTGCAGGACGTGCGGGGTCGGTTCGCATCTCAAGGAATCTTTGAACCGTACATGCATGAGGCGGCAGACGGCTATGACGCGATCGAATGGCTTGCGGGTCAGGAATGGTGCACGGGAAGGGTGGGAATGCTCGGCGGATCCTACGACGCCCTTTGTCAGTTCCTCGCGGCCGCGGCGCATCCGCCGCATCTCGTGACGATCATTCCGAACAATGTTCCCGGCCATCCCTTCTGCAATTCTCCGTTTGAGTACGGGTCCTTTTTGATGACGCCGAACCTTTGGTGGAGCGCCGCGATAGAGAACAATGTCACCGGAGTGACGCACCCGCGCTTTGCGGAGATCGAACGGATCAAGAGCGACAGTCGCACCTCGCGGCTTCCCGTCATTGATCTCGACACTGCCATTGTTGAGCATGAGATCTCATACTGGCGCGACTGGATCCGCCATGGTCTGGACACATCGTACTGGTCGAAGTCCCAGTATCTCGAGGCGCTGAAGGACCTGCGCATTCCGGTCTTCCTTCATTCCGGTTGGTATGACACGCAGGCGAACGGAACACGCCTTGCCTATGATGCGCTGAGGGCTTCTCGAAGTCCGATGGTCAAATTGTTGATCGGTCCATGGAACCATGCCGGTCAAGTTCCGCGGACGCCGGCAACACAAACCGCAGCGCAAGACGGGTCGGTGGATGTTCTGCACATGTACGATCGCTGGCTTGACCGTTGGCTTATGGGAAGCGACACCGGCGTCGACACCGAGGCTTCCGTTCAGCTGTACGTCCTGAACGGCGGTGGATGGAAACAAGCAACGTCCTACCCCCTGCCCCGGACTGAAACGATGAAGTACTATCTGTCGAGCATGAAGGAAGCGAACACGCTGAAGGGAGATGGATCGCTTGTGCGGACGATCCCAGATGGATCGAATGAATGTGACCGCTTCTTGTATGATCCGGCCGATCCAACGCCGGCCCCGGCATATCGGTTTGCGAATGGTCGGCAAGGATTTGAAGAGATCACGTCAACGCGCCGCGACATCCTCGTGTATGAATCCGAGCCGCTGGAGAGGTCTCTGATCCTTCTCGGACCGATTCGAGCGACGCTGTATGCTGCGACGACCGGAACAGACACGGATTGGTTTGTCACGCTGTATGCGGTGACCGAGAAAGATGAACACGTGCAGATGGTGCGGGGAACGATCCGTGCACGATTCAGAA
>JBFYQI010000420.1:0-7514 GCA_041302875.1 Ignavibacteria bacterium | reverse complement strand
GCAAGATCCGCTTCAATCGCGATGGCTCCCTCTTCGTCCCCTTCGGCTATGCCGCCGGAGTCGCGGTGGACCCGGTCGAGAAGAAGCCCTTCTTCCACGCCTATCCCGGCTCGGGCGCGCTAAGCTTTGGCATGCTGGGATGCGATTATCACTGCCCCTTCTGTCAAAATTGGATCACCTCGCAAACGCTTCGCGATCCGCAGGCGGTCACCGGCATCCAGGAAATTTCCGCGGACGAACTCGTCGACATCGCGCTCGAATCCCGCGCGCGCATCGTGACGAGCACCTATAATGAACCGCTCATTACGGCCGAGTGGGGGGTGGAGATCTTCAAGAAGGCAAAGGCACGCGGTCTCGTCACGGCGTTCGTGTCGAACGGCAACGCCACCCCCGAGGTCCTCGATTACCTGACGCCATGGATCGACCTGTTCAAGGTGGACCTGAAGGCGTTCCGCCAATCCACGTATTCCAAGGTCGGCGGCGTGCTGCAGAATGTGCTCGACACGATCAAGGGACTGCACGACCGGGGCATCTGGTGCGAGGTCGTGACGCTCGTCATTCCGGGGATGAACGACAGCGACGAGGAACTGCGGGATATCGCGTCGTTCCTCGTATCGGTCTCTCCCGATATTCCCTGGCATGTGACGGCGTTCCATTCCGATTATCAGATGGAATCGACGCCGAACACGCCTCCTCGAACGCTGCATCGCGCCGCGGAGATCGGTGCATCGGCCGGCATCCGGTACGTCTATGCGGGTAATCTGCCCGGTCAAACGCGCAATCTCGAGAACACGTACTGTCATCAATGCGGTGAATCGCTGATCGAACGGCATGGCTTCCGCATTCTCCGCTATCGCCTGGTCGACGGCCATTGCCCTGCATGCCACACGCTCATTCCCGGCCGATGGGAATGATGCCGCATTTGAACAACTTCGGAATGCATAGCATGGGACGTCATGATCATCTCGCAATTCTTGCCGTCGTCGTCATCCACCAGATCGTCGGATTCGTCTGGTATTCTCCCGTCCTTTTCCTCAGTCCGTGGGTTCACGGTCAGGGGAAAGAGGTCGATCAGTTGAATCAGTCCGATCCGGTTCCGTTCATCGTTTCGATCGCAACCTCCATACTTGTCTCGTACGTCGTATCATGGCTCGTCCAGATTCTGAAGGCAGATACCGTGAAGCGCGGCGTTGGCGTTGGCGGAATCCTCGGCATTGGCGTTGCGGCACCCGCGATAACGATGCATTACGCGTTCCTCGGAATGTCGTGGAACGTCATCGCGGTCGATGCGCTGCATTCCATCGTTCTCCTCGGACTCACCGGCGGACTCCTCGCTGCCTGGCGTCCGAAAGAAACTCCCGCTGAATAATTGCATCCATCAAGAACCACTCTCTCCGTGTGCACTTCTATGCATCGAATCCTTGTCCTCGCACTCGCTTCGCTTCTCATTCTCTCATCCTGTACGCCGCCCCCCAAGACCGACTCGGGGACTGCCCCTGCGCCTCCAAAACCCGAGCTCTCGATCCAGGTGGCAACCATGAATTTCTCCGCGTTCAACAAGCGATTGGAAAAGTCTGATGTCGTCCAGCTCGCACAGATCCTGAAACGCGAACAGATCGACGTTCTGTCCATTCAGGGGCTTGTGCGCTACCCGGACCTGTCGACCCGCGTGGATCTGCTGAAGGAACTCCCGGCACAGATCGACATGCGGACGGCATTCGGCGAGATGGTGAGCAGTTCGGGCAAGCAGACCGGGAACGTCGTCTTCAGTTCCTTCCCCATCATGTCACATCACAATCAGACGTTCGACGGGATACGCTCCGCTTCCTTCGAAGCTGTTCTCGGCGCAACCATCGACGGTGGTGTTCATTCCATCACGATCGCAAGCGCGACACTGCCGACGAAATCCACTGTGGAAGATCTTGACCGCTGTGAGCAGGTCATTCTCGAAATGGCTCCTCGCACTCAACCGCTGATCGTCACCGGCAATTTGTCTTCGCCCCCGGCGGGACTGAACGACGCCAGCTCACAGCTCGCCACGGGACGCGCACCGGCAGGAACCGCGCTTTGGTACGCGGACGGTCCGCTGAAGCCGACGTCGGTCCGCGTTGTTCCGTCGAACATCGCTCCGTTGCTGGTCGCCCGATTCGACGTCTATCGCGCTCCGCAACCGTAGAGAAGCAGTTAGGATTGATACTGCACAGAGTTTGACGGTCATGCTGAGCCGCGAGCTTGTCCGCCCGGCCACATAGAGTCGCATAGGCGGACGGGTCGAGCGGTCGAAGCATGACAGCGACAGAAAGGTCATCCTTCGACAAGCTCAGGATGACCTTTCTCCGAAATTCAAAAGGAGGTTTCCCATGTCCAAACGGATTGCCTTAACGATCCTCATCCTTGGTCTGTGCACAATCGCGTTCTTCCTCGGCAATTACTGGGATTCATATTTCTCGTCTTATGATCCTGCACGCGCACAGCATCTCTTCGGCCTCGATTTCACACCCGCGGAACGGGATTCGATGGAGGACGCGCTGAAGGAGCAGTTGGGAAATTATGAGAACCTCCGTCGTGCGCCAATTCCCAACGCCGTCTCTCCGGCCCTCCAGTTCTCGGCCGCACCATGGATGACTCCATCGTCAGGCACCACGCAGTCCCCCTCCCTTCGTCTCGCCCCGATGCAGCCCGTGCGTCGTCCTGAGAATCTCGAAGATGTCGCATTCTGGTCGGTGCGCGAACTCGGCGAACTCATCCGCACCAGACAGGTCTCTTCCGTGGAACTCACCAAGATGTATCTGAACCGGCTGAAGACATACGGACCGAAACTCGAATGCGTTGTGACGCTGACGGAGGAACTGGCGATGGCGCAGGCGCGTCGCGCGGATGAAGAGATCGCGAGCGGCCGGTATCGCGGTCCGCTGCACGGCATCCCGTATGGCGCGAAGGATCTTCTGAGCACGAAGGGAATCAAGACGACATGGGGATCGGTCCCGTACAAAGAACAGGTCTTCGACGAAGACGCGACGGTGATCCGCCATCTGGAGGATGCAGGAGCCGTTCTTGTCGCAAAGCTCACGTTGGGGGAATTGGCGTGGGGGGACGTTTGGTTCGGAGGAATGACGCGCAATCCGTGGAACTATGACGAAGGTTCGAGCGGTTCTTCCGCAGGGTCCGCATCCGCAACTGCCGCAGGATTGGTCGGCTTTGCCATCGGCTCGGAGACCTGGGGCTCGATCGTTTCACCTTCCACGCGCTGCGGAACGACCGGACTTCGTCCCACATTCGGACGCGTGAGCCGTCATGGCGCGATGGCGCTGAGCTGGTCGATGGACAAGCTTGGACCGATCTGCCGGGCGGTCGAGGATTGCGCACTCGTGCTCGCCGCCATCATGGGGAGCGACGGCAAGGATGCAACGGTCGTCGATGCCGCGTTCGCATACAACGCCGACACCGATCTGCGGTCGGTCAAGATCGGCTACATCAAGTCCGCGTTCGACAGTCTCAGCGGTCCATACCGTCGCTCCGCCGATTCCGTCTTGACCGTCCTGCAATCGCTCGGTGCGAAGCTGATCCCCGTCGAATTGCCGTCGGGATATCCCGTCAACGACCTCTCGATCATTCTTTCCGCGGAAGCGGGGGCGGCGTTCGATGAGTTGACGCGGAGCGGACAAGACGATCTGCTCGTGCGGCAGATCAAGAACGCCTGGCCGAATGTCTTCCGTGCTTCCCGCTTCATTCCGGCAGTAGAATACATCCAGGCGAACAGGATCCGCACGCTGGTGATGAACGAGATGCGGAACCTGATGAAGCAGGTGGACGTGTACGTCGCACCGCCGTTCGAGGGAGACAATCTTCTCCTCACGAATCTTACCGGCCATCCCTGCGTCGTGCTCCAGAACGGGTTTTCCGACAAAGGAACACCGACGAGCATCACGTTCACCGGCAATCTGTTCGATGAGGGAACGCTGTTAGTGGTCGCCAAGCGCTATCAAGATGCAACCGATTTTCACACGCAACACCCGCAACTCCGTCCATGAGCCATCCGTTGTTGCGCCGCGTCACATTTGACAGGCTTCGCGAGAAGAAAAACGATGAAAAAGTGCCTGTGCGCGAGGTCCTGTGATGAAAATATGTCGTGAATGCGCTATATTGAAACGACCTTATCTGGACCACCCTCGGAATGGCTGAAAAGAAGATCGATCCGGCCGCATTGTTCAAGGAACAGGTTGCGAAGCTCCTTCGCAGCGCGGACGAATTCACGCGTGAGAACCGGTTTGACGATGCGATCCTGGAGTTGGAACGCGTGCTCCGCATGGATCCGAAGAACAACTACGCCCGTTCGTTCCTGGAACGCGTCCGCTATCTTCAGAAGCGTGCCGACCAGCGCGGCCGAAGTCATGTGCATGATGTGGAGATGTCGCTGGAAGATCGGATGACGAAGATCTCCCGGCACCTGACGGCCGCTGAAGAGCACGTAAAGCAACGCGCATACCGTCAAGCGCTCAGCGAGGTCGCGGAAGTTTACAAGATCGATCCGAACAATTACTACGCGCGTGCCTTCTCCGAGCGGATCGAACTCCTGATGGAGCAGGAGAAGAATCAGGTCGCGCAGGCGCCGAAACCCTCGCTCGTCACCGCCGCAGCAGCCCCGACCCGCGTTCCCGAAGGAATGGATCGCGGCATCATGATGCTCTACCGGGAAGTGTTGAAGGAAGTGTGGTTGGAAGGAAACGTCGCGGATGCTCAGGAAGAAGAATTGCGGCATGTCTGCGAGCTCTTCCGCATCTCCCCCACGCAGCACGCCATCCTCGAACACGACGTGAAGATCGAAACGTACGTCGACGCGCTCCGTATCGCATGGCGCGACAATATTCTCACCGACACGGAGAAATCCATCCTGCTGGAACTGCGCGAACGGTTCGGCATCACGGGAAACGATATCGCAGAAGCGGAATCACGGTTCGAGGCGACGAAGCGGATGATCCGTTCCAAAGGGACGATCCTGGTGGTCGACCCGGACCGCGAATCGCTGGTCGCGCTTTCCAAGAGACTGAAGAACCGCGGGTACCTGATGTACATGGCCCAGCGCATCGACGATGCCTGGCAGATCCTCAACACGCAGACTCCCAATCTCATCATCAGCGAAGCACTCTTCCCCAACCAGACGATCGACGGTTTCGGATTCTTCCAGAAGCTCCGAGAGCATCCGGTGCTCCGCAAGGTCCCTTTCTTCTGCATTGCATCCGTCGACAACCCGCGGGTCATGCACGCCGGATTGCGTCTCGGCATCGATCACTACATGACAAAACCTGTCGATTTCGAAACGCTCACTGCCGCAATCGAAGGGACGCTGAAGACGACGATGACCTAGCGCGTCGTTTTGTCTTTCCAATTCCACCACTTTAGCAATTCCGGCTTCGGTCGTTTCGTTGACGAGTAATAGACTGCACAACGAAACACATACAGCACACATCGATCTACGTACGTTCCCCGCTGTTCCATGTGCCGCTGATACATCCGTTCCGGGTTCTTGCCTCGCAGGTCTTTCACCGCTCGAATTCCAAGGTTGTACAAATCCAGGGCGATGCTCGGTCCAACGCCGGGAATCGTCTTCAGTTCCCGCAGAACGTCACGATGTGATGCGGCTGCTTGCTTTGTCACGCTTTTCTCCCGTATTGAGAACAACTTGTAAGATGATCGTTGACCATCCCGGTGGCCTGCATGAACGCATAGCAGATGGTCGAGCCGACGAAGCGAAATCCCCGTTTCTTAAGATCCTTGCTCATTGCATCTGATTCTGCGGTGTGTGCAGGTATCTCACGCATCGTCTTCCACCGATTCCCCTTGGGCTTTCCGCCGACGAATTGCCAGATGTAGGCATCGAAACTTCCGAACTCCTTCTGCACGGCGAGGAAGGCGTTCGCATTTCCGATCGTCGCCTCGATCTTCAGGCGATTCCGAACGATGCCTTCGTTACCAAGCAATCGGCGCACGTCCGCGTTCTTGTACGCTGCGATGCGCTTGGCATTGAACCGATGGAAGGCCTTACGATAGTTCTCTCTCTTGCGCAGGATCGTGATCCAGCTGAGTCCTGCCTGAGCGCCTTCGAGAATGAGCATCTCGAACAGACGCCGATCGTCATGCACGGGGACGCCCCATTCATCGTCATGATATTGTATGTAGAGCGGATCGGTTCCAGACCAGGGGCAACGGGAGGACATTGGGGGAAGAGGGGAATTGTGAACTATGAATTGTGATTGGTGAATGGTGATTCGTCACATTGAGCCTGTCGAAATGTGACAGCTTCAGGGTAACACTTTTTCCTCCAATCGACACGAATTAGATGGTTTCGGGTAGCTATGAATCGCGGGTACCTTATCGGATTTCGATGTCGACGAGGTCCCATTGGAGGCCCGCGCGGTGGCGGAGGAGTTCAACGGTGTAGGTGTGATACATCCGTACGCTTGAGGGGGACTCGACTTCGATCTGCGCGCGTACGACGAAGCGCTCTTCCTTCTCGTCCATGCTGATGTCGACCGCGTCGTCCGGATACGGAGGAAAGAGGGCTTTGTCCGGGTCGAGCAACTGCCGCCGCACGTATTGCTGAGACCAGGTGTAGGCTTCTCGCTTCAGCTTCGTTTCCCTGTCGTCGCAACTCCGGACGACCGAGGCGATGATGACCACGAGGACGACGAGCGATGCGAAACCGATGAGTCCCTGGACCACGCCGACGGGCCTCTGGTACCATGGAGGCGGGGACGGTGCCGGTGGAGGCGGAGGAGGCGGTTCCTCCTTGGCCCACTCCAACTCATCGGTAGATCCGGACATCATGGAGTTTCGTTGGCGGGGGGTTTGGATTGAGCGTGAAGCGCTCGCAGGAATTGCACGGCCAGGATTGATCCCGCCAAGGCGGCGATGGCCAGGAGGTAGAATGTCACATCATAGACGGTGATCCACACGTCAGAGAATTCGACCGGATAGATACATTGGTGGTTATCGATGTACCGGTTCATCGCAAGAAAGAGGATTGATGCCGGAAGCGAGCCCAGGGCGATGATGCCTCCGTACCGCTTCATTGAGGTCCACAAGAGAAGGGCGGCCACAAACGGCACGGCACCGAAGATCAGGAGATACGTCGTCTGGCCGGTTGAAGACCAGTTCATATCGATGAGTCCGTGCGCGTATTGGTGAAGCGCGCAGAGCGCGACATACACCATCAACACGGTGTTCAGGCGTTTTGTCAGGGAAGCCATCTCTTCTGTCGCGTTCATGTCATTCCTCATTTGTGCAGTGGCATGGTGATCACTTGCGAACTTCCGGAACCGCCGGTTCAACGATGATCCGTCGCGCCCGAACGAATCGATGCAGTAACGCCTCTTCGAACACCGGCGACGCCGGATCGAAACTGCCGAACTGCACCCGGCTGGAGCTGTGAATGAAGCCCTTGTTTTCCAGATAGATCCCGACGTGCGTGATCCGCTCCGGTTTGTCCGCCGTTGCCTTCTGACCGAAGAACAGCA
>JBFYQI010000419.1:0-3425 GCA_041302875.1 Ignavibacteria bacterium | reverse complement strand
GTTGCACGTGATTCGCTGCAACGGGCTCTGGACAACCACACCATCCGCTGGATCCTCGAGGGATCGTTCTACGGCAAGAACGCGCTCCGGTATCAGGACATGATCGAAGCCCTTGTGCTTGCATTCTCATCCGTGAGTCCAGCCGATACAATCCCCGGAAGCCTTGCGCCACGCCTCCCCGCCGGGACGCAGGAACGGCTTGCGCGACAGAACCTGACCGAATCATACGAGACCTTCATCCGCATCTGTCTTGAACGTCATTCGCGGGGCGCTCCCTTGTTCCCACCGGACTTCCTTCCGAATCTCCGCAAAGACAGCGCGGTATTTCCTCTTCCGTACTATTCCATGCTCCGCGCCACCGGAGAGTATTTCGGCGGATCGCTCGCGCTCTCCCGGAGCGAGATCGCAACGATCGTCCGCACGAGCTACAACGCAGACCTGACGCGTCATTACGACCTGATGCGTATCTTCATTGGCATGCGTGAGAATCCCCCGCATCCGGACATCATCCAACTCCTTGCCGAAGGGGAGCAGCGGGAGGGGCAGCTCGACACCGCGGGCGTGCACGAAACGTATCGGTTGCTCAGTCTCCTGGCGCCGACGTTCGCATACGGGTACTATGTTGTGGGAACGGTGTACGAGCGCATGAATGACGACATTCGCGCTCTGAACTCTTTCCAAACGGCGTACCAACTCGACACGCTCTTCCTGACCGCCTATCGCGAGGCGTTCGCGATGCTCGTGAACGACAGCATGTACGAACCCGCTCTCAGCGTCTACCAATCCGCTCTCAGCCGCGGGAACGATTGCTGGGAAGTGCGGTTCAATCTCGGGAAGACGTATTTGGTGCGCAAGGATGCCGTGCGCGCGGTCGCCGAATACGAGAAAGCCCTGGCACACAATCCGAAGAGCTATGATGCGTGGGTTCAATGTTCACTCGCTTATCAAGCTCAGAAGAATTTTTCGAAGGCACGACAATGCCTCGGCGAGGCAATGAAGATCGATCCGGCGAACCAACTCGCGGTGGATCTCATAAAGTCGCTCCAGCAGCTTCAAGCAGGGACGAAATAGCGGGAATGCCGATGTGTTTTGCATTTCAAACAATCCATCCGTATATTTTGAAGCCCAATCGCGAGAAATGCCGCTCTTCTTCTCCCGATTGGGGATTTTTTTTAGAGGAGGGCGGAAGGCGAAATTGGCAGACGCGTCCCGCAAGTGTTTGCCAGGGAATGTGGCGGAACTGGCAGACGCGCTAGCCTTAGGAGCTAGTAGGGAAACCTGTGAGGGTTCGAGTCCCTCCGTTCCCACAGACACTTGCGGGATGAGGTCACCCTTAGGGATTCAACTCACCCTTGGCCCACAGAAATACAAAGCGCACTCGCAACCCGACGGCAGGCGGGCGCGCTAGCCTTAGGAGCTAGTAGGGAAACCTGCGGGGGTTCAACTCGCCCTCCGCCCACGCAACGACTCTTTCACAGGCAAGGACAACGCAGTGAACATAACGGTCAAGAACCTTACCGAGGTCTCACGCGAAGTTGAGATCATCGCAGTGCCTGAAGACCTCCGGGAGCATTTCGACAAGGCGTACCGCGACTACCAGAAGAAGATCGAAATCCGCGGTTTCCGCAAAGGGAAGGCCCCGCTCGACCTTGTGAAGAAGCTCTACGGCGAGCTGATCGAACACGAATCGCTTCAGGATCTGGCGAATGATCTGTACCGCAAGGCCGTCAAAGAGAACGACCTGAAGCCGATCGGCGATCCGGCGCTCGTGGACATGGACTACAAGCGCGGCGAGCAATTCCGATGCGTCGTGCGGTACGACATCCGTCCGACGATCCATCTGAAGGAGTACAAGGGAATTCACGTCGAGAAGCCCGTTCATTCCGTGACGGAGGCGGAGATCACGCACGAGCTTGAGCGGCTGCAACGCATCCACTCGAAGCTCGAGCCCGCCGAGGCGGTCGATTCCGCCGACCACGTTGTCACCGTCACGATGCAGGATCTTGATGAAACGGGGACTCCGCTGATCGGCAAGAAGAACGAAGGGGTCCGATTCTATCTCGCAGACGAGCAGCTGGAGGAGCCGTTCAAGGAAGCGCTCAAGAACGCGACGGTCGGCATGGAAACACGCGTCCAGTTCGAGCATCCCCACGGCGAGCACATGCATTCGGTCAACACGAACCTCAGCGTCACGAAGATCGAACGCGTCGTTCTTCCCACGCTCGACGATGCCTTCATTGCGCAAGTCACGAAGGAAAAGATCAAGACCGTCGAAGAGATGCGGACGAACATCACGAACGACGTGACGGAGTATTGGAGGTCCCGTTCCGAGCGTCAGGTGCTGAACGGCATCATCGACGAGCTGTTGAAGCGGCATGAGTTTCAGGTCCCCGATTCGCTCGTGAGCAGCGTGCTCGATGGCCTCATGGAAGAGATGAAACAAGAATATCCGCAGAAGCAGCTGCCGGCGGATTTTGACGCGGAGCGCTTCCGGGAACAGAACCGGGCCTACGCGACCGCGCAGGCGAAGTGGGCGCTGCTGCGCGAGGAGATCATCGCCGCCGAAGGATTGAAGCCGGCGGACGAGGACCTCGACGCGCTCGCCGTGCGCGAAGCCGAGCGGCTCAAGATCGACAAGGAGCGCCTCATCAGCTATTACAAGACATCCGACCAGATCAAGGACCGGCTCGTCGGAGACAAGCTCATCAAATTATTGGTCGATTCGGCACACGTGAAGGAAGTGCCGGACCAGACTGCAGCCTGATCGAACTCACGCCTGAAAGGAATCCAGAATCCATGGCAAAACCGTACGAGCTGTACAACCAGTTGGTCCCGATCGTCGTCGAACAATCCGGCCGCGGCGAGCGGGCGTTCGACATCTATTCCCGCTTGCTGAAGGACCGCATCGTATTCCTCGGCATGCCGGTCGATGATACGATCGCAAGCCTGGTCATTGCCCAGCTGCTCTTCCTGGAGAGCGAAGATCCCGACAAGGACATCCATCTTTACATCAATAGTCCGGGGGGAAGCGTTTCGGCCGGCCTTGCCATTTACGATACCATGCAGTACATTCGGCCAGACGTTTCCACGATCTGTATCGGGATGGCGGCCAGCATGGCGGCGGTCTTGCTCGCCGGCGGCGCAAAGGGCAAGCGGATGGTTCTGCCGAATGCCCGCATCATGATCCATCAACCGTGGGGCGGCGTCCAGGGAACGGCTTCCGACATCAGCATTCAGGCGGAAGAGATCCTGAAGACGAAGAAGAAGATCAACGAGATCCTGTCCCAGCATACGGGGCGTGCGCTCGAACAGATCGAGAAGGACACAGATCGAGACTATTACCTCGCGGCCGCGGAGGCCAAAGAATACGGCCTCATTGACAACGTGCTCGTCAAACGGACGACCGAGTCGAAAAAATAACGGGG
>JBFYQI010000417.1:0-3655 GCA_041302875.1 Ignavibacteria bacterium | reverse complement strand
ACCGACTGCTTCAGCGCCTCGCGCAGCGTATACTTGCCGCCGATGGACTTGTCGAAATTCTCGGGGGTCCATCGGGTGCCGTCGGGCATCGGGATGGTGACGGGGAGATTCTGGATCTCGTAACATGGGGGATATCCGTTATCGACGGCGACGGTATACACGAAGGGCTTGAATGCGGACCCCGGTTGGCGGCGGATCTGCCGGACGTGATTGAGTCCGTATTTGAACGTGCGGAAATTTCTCCCCCCGACCTCCGCGAGAATGTGGCCGGTGTGCGGATTGATCACGACGAATCCCACCTCGATGGTCTGCGCAATGCGCTTCACCGAATCGATGAACGCGGGATCCGTCTTGAATGCATTGATGATGCTGTCCCGCATTGCAGCGTTGCGCGCCTTTCGGTATGCCTCACTTTCCCGAATGACCTTGGAGACATTCTCCGCGAGGACATCGGGGACCTTGTTCCAATCCCACGTGGCGTCGAAGCCTTTCTGAAATTCCGTTACATGCTCCTCGATCGCCGTGATCGCATGGCGCTGCATGCGGCTATCCAGCGTGGTGTAGACCTGGAGGCCGTCCTCGTAGATGTCAAAGCCGTAGGTCTCCGCCTTTTTCAGAAGGAGCTGCCGGACCGATTCGACGAAGTGCGGGGCGATGCCGGCATGGAATTCCGCCGCATCGAGATGAAACTCGAGCGAATCGCTCTTGATCTCTTCGACGGTCTGCGCTGTGAGGATGCCTTCTTCCACCATTTGGCTCAGGACGAAATCGCGGCGTCCGAGCGCGCGGTCGGGATGGTTGATCGGATCGTAGTAATTCGGCCCGCGCAGCATCCCGATGAAGATCGTGTATTCCTGAACGGTCAAGTCCGCGGCGGGTTTGCCGAAATATGTCTGCGCGGCGGACTCGATGCCGTACGCCTGCCGTCCGAAGAAGACGATGTTGATGTACAACTCGAGGATCTCGTTCTTGGTGAAGTTCCGTTCGATCTGGACGGACGTGAAGAATTCGCGGATCTTCCGTGTCACCTTGTCGAATAGCGATTCCCGCTTTCCCTTCAGCTTGTACAAATTGCGTGCAAGCTGTTGCGTGATCGTGCTGGCGCCCGCCTGGCGGAAGGTTGCGAGATTGACCGCCATCTGGCGCACAAACCGGGGAAGATTGACGCCCCAGTGAGAGTAGAAGTCCTTGTCCTCTGTTGCGAGCAGCCCTTTGATCAGGCCCGGCGGGAGGCGGTCCAGCGTGACGCGCGTCCGGTTCTTGTAGAAGAATTGATCGATGACGATGCCGTCGGCAGAATAGACCTTGGTCGCGAGTTCGGTCTTTGGATTCTCGAGCTTCTCCAGAGGCGGGAGGCCGGAGATGATGTGGATCGCATACCACGTCAGCAGGGCCACCACAAGGAATGCCGCCGCGAGGGAAATGAGGTTGCGCTTGCGGAAGATGGTGCGTTGTTGTTGCATGCGGCTGCGGCGGAACTCCGGGTCGTTGAAGTACCGCTTCATATCCTCCGATGTGTATTGTTGCGAGGCCATTGTTCTCCGGGTCGCGGCGGTCTACCGATTCCGCCAGTTGCGGAGTTCGAGTCGTCGGCCATCGAACACCGCAAACGTATTGCTCTCGATCCAGTCGCCAAGGTTGACGTACGCGCCGCGGCCGATCCGCCGGAACTGCGGCGTGTGGCTGTGTCCCATGACGACGTATTCGATGTTCTCGTCGCGGATCTTCTTCGATGCGTAGGCGGCCATGTCCGAATTTTCGTACTTGCGCTGGCCGGTATACTGGCGGCTGGCACGCGACGACCGGCGTGCGATGGCGCCGGAACAATCGGGGTGCAGCAATGAGAAGAGCCAGATGTTGAACCGGTTCCGCAGGATGCGTTTCAGGATGCGATACCCGCGATCGCTCTTGACCAGTCCGTCGCCATGATGAATGAGGAACCGATGCCCGCGGATCTCGCGCACGGCCGGATCCCGCAGGATCTCCATCCCGAATTCCTTCTGGAAATAGTCCTTCAGCCAGAAGTCGTGATTCCCCACGACATACGTCAGACGGATGCCGCGCTCCTTCAGTTCCGCCAGCTTTGTGAAGAGGCGGTAATATCCTTTCGGGACGACGCTCCGGTACTCAAACCAGTAGTCGAAGAGATCGCCGACGATATACACCTGTTCCGCATCACGCTTGACGAAATCAAGAAAGTCGATGAGGCGGCGTTCCTTCTGCCGGTCTTGTTCCGGCGTTCCTATGCCGAGATGGGCGTCGGAGAAAAAGTAGGTCCGGTTGCGTCCGCCCGAGCGGTGCTGGTCTTGTTGCCGCTGTTTCTGCGGTTGCTTCTGCTGCTCTTGCTTCTGGGGTTGTTGCCCCTGGGGTTGCTGCTGTGTCCGTGGCTGACGTTGTTGCTGTCGGCGTTGCTCCTGGTGCGGACGTCGGGGCTCGCGTTGGCGCTGGGGAGGCTGTTGTTGATTCCCCTGCTCTTGCTGCTGTTCGGGTTGCTGCTGTTCTTGCTCCACGGAGGGCGTTGTTTCTCAATCGTCAGACATGGTGACTTATTATAACAAAAAACGCAAAAAATGAGGGAAAATCAAGAAATCGGGAGGCGAACCGTGAACACCGATCCTTTCCCCTCTTTGCTGCGGACTTCGATCGAACCGTCGTGCGCTTCTGCGATCCACTTTGAGATTGCGAGGCCGAGACCGCTCCCTGATGGAAGCTCAGAGCGCTCAGAATGTGAGGCGCGGTAGAACCGATCGAAAATATGCGGCTGGTCCTTGCGGGGGATCCCAATGCCGGTGTCACGGACAGATATAACAGCGAAGGAGCCCTCGCGCTTCAAATTGACCGTGACGGTCCCGCGGGCGGGGGTGTATTTCACGGCGTTGTCCAGAAGATTCAGGAAGAGTTGACGCAGTCGGGACTCGTCGCCGTTGAGACCGATCTCGTCCATTTGCTCCGCGCGAACGCGGACATTCTTCGGCTTTGCCAGCATCGCCGCGTCATCCACCAGCTGACCCAAAAGGGCATCGAGCGCGACGCGGTCGAGGCGAAACACCTGCCGCCCCGCATCGGAGCGGATCAGGATCATCAGGCTTTCAACGATGGAAGAGAGCCGGATGAGCTCGTGGTGGAGGCTGAAGAGCAGCTCCCGTGTGGCGCGGGAGTGACGCCCGCTGCGCAAGGCGACCTCGATCTCCCCCCGCATGATCGTGAGCGGCGTGCGCAATTCGTGCGACGCATCAGCGGAGAACTGCTGGATCTGTGCGAACGATGCCTCGAGCCGTTCGATCATGTGATTGAATTGCGCGGTCAGGCGTCCGAGTTCATCGTCCACCTGGTGCGGCGGCAAGCGGCGGTTCAGATTCTGCGCCGTGATGTCGCGTGCGGCGCGGGTCAGCTCGTCCACCGGCTTCAGCGACTTGTGCGCGAGGAACCATCCGCCGATGATGGAGATCAGAAGCGCAATGGGGATGATAATGGCGATGTTCGTGAAGACGCCGTCGAGCACTTCGAAGACCGGGTCGAGGGGATAGCCGACGTAGATCTTCACGTAGTCCGTTTGCATCATCGCCAGGCGGATCTCGCTTCCATCCGCCATGTACGTGGTGACGACATTGATCCACTGATACGGGATGTCGTCGTGTCGGATGTCGTGGCTTGC
>JBFYQI010000407.1:0-2535 GCA_041302875.1 Ignavibacteria bacterium | reverse complement strand
TGAATTTCCGAACGGACATCGGACGTGTATTGAATGTCAGTGGAAGCGCGTCGTACAATTTTTACGTGTACGATCCGAGTGCACTTGGGGGAAACGGGGCGCGCGTGGACCGCTTTCTGCTGTCTGATCGAGGGAAGATCGCGGACTTGACGAGCTTCTCGCTGAGTATTGGCTCTTCCTACCAGGCCGCCAAGAAGAGCGCGCCATCCAGCGAAGGAATTCCCGAGGACGTCCAAGCCGAGCAGGATGAGCTTTCCAACAACACCGGATTTGCCGCACAGAAAAAGACCTACTATTCCATCTATGACCGCGAAGATGCCGACTTCAGCATCCCGTGGAGCATCTCGTTTGGGTATACCTTTGCACAGAGCCAACCGACGCCGAAAGCGATCTATCGAACTTCGTCACTCAACTTCACGCTCTCATTCAACCTGACCGACAAGTGGCAGATCGCGACGACCGGAAGCTATGACTTTGTGAACAAGAAGCATTTCATTCCGTCGGTTGATATCACGCGGGATCTTCACTGTTGGGAGATGCGGTTCTCCTGGCGCCCCATGGGATACTGGGCAGGCTACCGGCTCGAGATCCGTATCAAGGCCCCGCAACTCCAGGATATCAAAGTCACCAAGCAAAGCAGCACTCGTGGGACGTATTACTGAGCCCTCACAAAAAAGCCCATCCTCGTTCTCCAAGGATGGGCGTTCTCGTTGAATCCCTCGCTTGCCGTTACGCCGATTTCCGCTCCTCATACAAATAGATCGGCTCCTTCTGCTTCAGGATCGCGTCCTTCGTAATGATGCACTTCGACACGTTCCGCCGCGACGGCAATTGATACATGATGTCCAGCATGATGTTCTCAATAATGGACCTCAGCGCCCGCGCACCCGTCCCGCGTTCCATCGCCCGCTCGACGACCGCCTTCAGCGCCCCCTCCTCAAATTCCAATTCGACCCCTTCGATCGCCATGAGCTTCTGATACTGCTTCACGAGGGCGTTCTTCGGCTCAGTCAGAATATTCAACAGCGCGACCTCGTCCAGCGAGTCCAGCGTCGCCGTGACTGGCAATCGACCGACAAATTCCGGGATGAGGCCGAACTTGAGCAGGTCGTCCGGCTCGATGTGCTGCAGCATCTTGTCGCGGCTGCGTCCCTTCTTCCCGCGTATTTCTGCGCCAAAGCCCATCGGGTTCTGACTGACGCGCCGCTCGATGATCTTGTCCAATCCCTCGAATGCGCCGCCGCAAATGAACAGAATGTTCTTCGTGTTAATGTTGATGAGGCTTTGCTCGGGATGCTTGCGTCCCCCTTTCGGCGGTACGCCGGCGATCGTTCCCTCGAGGATCTTCAGCAACGCCTGCTGCACCCCTTCGCCCGAGACATCGCGGGTGATCGATGCACTGTCGCTCTTGCGGCTGATCTTGTCGATCTCGTCGATGTAGACGATGCCGCGTTCCGCTTTCTCGACATTGTAGTCGGCGTTCTGCAGCAAATACACGAGGATCGTCTCGACGTCGTCGCCGACGTATCCCGCTTCCGTCAATGTCGTCGCGTCGGCAATGGCGAACGGCACGTCAAGCACGCGCGCCAGCGTTTGCGCCAGCAGCGTCTTGCCGGTTCCCGTCGGTCCCACGAGAAGAATGTTGCTCTTCTCGATCTCGACGTCGTCGAAGTTCTGCAGCGCGTCGTGTGAATCGATCCGCTTGTAATGATTGTAGACGGCGACCGCCAGCGTTCGCTTGGCAGTGTCTTGACCGATGACATACTCGTCGAGCGCGTTCTTGATGTCGACGGGGGTCAGAGATCGCCGTACGCCGGTCTTCCGGGCGTTGATCGCGGCAATGTTGTTGCGGATGATGTCGACCGAGCTTGCGACGCAGAGGTCGCAGATGTAGACATCAGGGCCGGCGATGATGCTGTTGACTTCTTCCGGCGAGCGACCGCAGAAGGAGCACGCGATCTTGTCACCCTGTTTGTTCTTGGTGTTCATGCGGTGAGCAGTTGAGGGTCCCCGTTATTTTTTCGACTCGGTCGTCCGTTTGACGAGCACGTTGTCAATGAGGCCGTATTCTTTGGCCTCCGCGGCGGCGAGGTAATAATCTCGATCTGTGTCCTTCTCGATCTGTTCGAGCGCGCGTCCCGTATGCTGGGACAAGATCTCGTTGATTTTCTTCTTCGTCTTCAGGATCTCCTCCGCCTGAATGCTGATGTCGGAAGCCGTTCCCTGAACACCGCCCCACGGTTGATGGATCATGATGCGTGCATTCGGCAGCACCATTCGCTTGCCCTTTGCACCGCCGGCGAGCAAGACCGCCGCCATGCTGGCCGCCATGCCGATACAGATCGTGGAAACGTCTGGCCGAATGTACTGCATGGTATCGTAAATGGCAAGGCCGGCCGAAACGCTTCCCCCCGGACTATTGATGTAGAGATGGATGTCCTTGTCGGGATCTTCGCTCTCCAGGAAGAGCAGCTGGGCAATGACCAGGCTTGCGATCGTGTCATCGACCGGCATACCGAGGAATACGATGCGGTC
>JBFYQI010000401.1:0-3446 GCA_041302875.1 Ignavibacteria bacterium | reverse complement strand
CCATTGACCGCGAGGATCTGCTTGCGGTCCGGGCTGAACAGCGGCTGCCGTCCCGACTGCGGGTCCACGATCGACAGTCGTTCATGCGCGAGGATAGCCTTCTCGGAGACATAAATGCCCGACCAATCGGGGCCGCGGTGGCGAACACGTTTCGCCATTTCGAGCACTTGAGGCCGAAGCCCCTCCACGCTCCCTTTGATGTCAAAAACGCCTACGATTCCACACATGCGAGTATCCGGATCCTTTCTCCAAGTCCTTCTATACTCTCGGAATTCCGCAGACAAGAATCAATCATTATTTTCAGGCCTTGATTCCTGCCCATGAATTTGATTTCTTTGAACATGCCCCATTCCTCCCCCGGCGATCCGCAGTGGTACAAAGACGCGATCATCTATGAGGTGCACGTCCGTTCGTTCCATGATTCCAACGGCGATGGCATCGGCGATCTTCGCGGACTGACCCAAAAGCTGGATTATCTCCAATCCCTCGGCGTCACCGCCATTTGGCTGCTTCCGTTCTATCCTTCCCCATTGAAGGACGACGGATACGACATTTCGAACTATTGTGCCATCCATCCGCGCTATGGCACCTTGGGGGACTTCCGCAAGTTGCTCGTTGAGGCCCACAACCGCGGGATGCGGGTGATCACCGAACTGGTGCTGAACCATACCTCGGACCAGCATGAGTGGTTCAAGCGGTCACGAAAAGCCAAGCCGGGAACGCCGTGGAGGGATTTCTACGTCTGGAGCGACGATCCGCGACGGTATGCCGATGCCCGCGTCATCTTCAGCGACTTCGAAAACTCAAATTGGGCGTATGACCCCGTTGCGCGCTCGTATTACTGGCATCGGTTCTATGCGCATCAACCCGACCTGAATTTTGACAATCCCGCCGTGGTGAAGGCGTTGATCGGGGTGCTCGACTTCTGGTTCGACATGGGAGTGGACGGCATGCGGCTCGACGCCGTGCCGTATCTCTTCGAACGGGACGGAACGAATTGCGAGAACCTCCCGGAAACGTACAGGCTTCTTGAAGCCCTTCGCGCGCATGTCGACAAGAAATACGCCGACCGGATGTTCCTTGCGGAGGCGAATCAATGGCCGGAAGACGCCGCCTCCTACTTCGGCGCGGGGAATCGCGCACACATGGCGTTTCATTTCCCCCTCATGCCGCGGCTCTTCATGGGCTCGTGGATGGAGGACCGGTTCCCGATCGTCGACATCTTCGAACAAACACCCGCTATTCCGTCCGCCTGTCAGTGGGCTCTGTTCCTCCGCAATCACGATGAGCTGACCCTCGAGATGGTGAGCGATGAGGAGCGGGATTACATGTACCGCGTCTATGCGCGCGATCCATCCGCTCGCATCAACCTCGGCATTCGGCGGCGGCTTGCACCGCTTCTCGGGAACAACCGCCGGAAGATCGAGCTTCTCAACATCCTCCTCTTTTCGCTGCCGGGGACGCCTGTCATCTATTACGGCGATGAGATCGGCATGGGGGACAATCACTTCCTTGGCGACCGCAACGGAGTCCGCACGCCGATGCAATGGAACGGCGAGCGGAATGCCGGATTCTCCCGCGTGAATCCGCAGCAATTGTATCTTCCGGTGATCATTGATCCGGACTTCCATTACGAAGCCGTGAACGTTGAGAACCAGGAGCGGAATCCTTCATCGCTCCTCTGGTGGACGCGGCGGGTGATCGCCACGCGGAAGAAGTTCAAGGCGTTCGGCCGCGGCTCCATCGAATTCCTCCATCCGAAGAATCCGAAGATCCTGGCGTTCATTCGCGAACATGAGAACGAACGCCTCCTCGTGGTCGCGAATCTTTCGCGCTTCTCCCAGGCCGCGAAGCTGGACCTGAGCCGCTACGCCGGATTTGTGCCGGAGGAGGTCGTCAGCGGGAACAAGTTCCCACGGATCAAGAGCGAGCCGTACCAGCTGACGATGGGATTCCACGACTACTTCTGGCTCTCGCTGCGAAAACCGGCGCCCATCGCCCTTCCGAGGACCGACGCGAGCCTTCCTCAACTCAGCGTCACGGGTTCCTGGCAGCGGGCGCTGCACGGGAAGTTGCTTGATCGGATGGAGTCCGAAGTCCTTCCTTCCTACATCGCCAGTTGCAGCTGGTTCGTTGCCAAAGGACGTACGATCCAACAGCTCAAGATCCTCGCCGCGCTCCCCATCGGTCGCAAGGCTCGAGGCGGTGTGCTCCTGCTCCTGGACGTTCGATTCAGCGGCGGCGGGTCGGATCAGTATGCCCTGCCGGTCGCGTACGCAATCGGCGACGCCGCACAGCAGATACGCACGATCCCGCAAGCGGCGATCGCGGATCTCCAGACAACGCAGGCCAAGGGCATCCTGTTCGATGCGGTACACTCGGAAGACTATCGTCGCGAACTGATCCGCGTGCTCGCTCACAAGCGGACCGTTTCCGCCCCCCCTGCGGAGATCGTCGCGCTCGTCAACGATCATATCCGGCATAAGAAGTCCCTCCAGTGGACCGACACCCCCTCGCATGTCTGGCGCGCAGACGGAGTCAATCCCGCGTTCCGCTACGGCACCGAGTTCTTTCTGAAGGTCTTCCGCCGGCTCGATGAAGGCGTGAACCCGGAGCTTGAGGTTTCCCGCTTTCTCACCGAACATACGGAGTTCCGTCACACGCCGCTTTATGCCGGTGCACTTGAGTACCGGAATCGGGGAACTGAGCCGGTTGTCCTCGCCGTCCTCCAGACATTCGTTCCCAATCAGGGCGATGCGTGGAAGACATTTGTCACGGCGGCGCGGGACTTCCTCGACCGCGTACTCGCCGATCCAGAGCGTCTCAAGAAGCTGCCCGACCTCTCCCGTTCGATCCTAACACAAACTCCGAACTCGCTTCCCCCGTTGATCGGGCAACTGGTTGGCGGGCCGATGCTGGAACGAGCGGCGTTGCTTGGCAAACGGACCGCCGAGATGCATTTGGCGCTTGCCAGCAATCCCGATGACTCCGCGTTCGCCCCGGAACCGTTTTCCCTCCACTATCAGCGCTCGGTGTATCACGCCATGCGAACAGCCGCGCGGCGCTCCTTCGAATTGCTGCGGACGAGTTCGCGAGATCTGCCGATGGAGGTCCGTCAGCAGGCGAAGGGGATCGATCGGAAGGAGAAGGAGATCATCAGGCGGTTCGAGGAGTTCTCCACTCGAAAGCTATCGGCGATGAAGATCCGGATTCACGGAGACTTTGGTTTGGAACAAGTCCTGCTCTCCGGCGAGGATATGGTCATCCTCGATTTCGAAGGCGACCCGACCCGGTCGATTGGCGAGCGGCGGTTGAAGCGCTCTCCGCTCCGGGATGTCGCATCGATGATCCGATCGCTTCACTACGCCCCGTACTCAACGCTGCTCCAACGGAGGTCGTTGGCGGAGCGTGAAGCGCGCGCCCTGATGCCGTGGGCCGATCTTTGG
>JBFYQI010000345.1:0-11039 GCA_041302875.1 Ignavibacteria bacterium | reverse complement strand
CCGGGCACGAACCTTGCGACGGACCTGCGTGAGATCTTTGCGACGATCGGCTCGGCGCTGACCGGACCTGTCTACGCGCTTCTCGTGGGTGCCCTGGCCGGACTTTCGGAAGCTCGCGTCGAGATGCGTTGGTACGTCGTCCTCCAACACATGGTCGCCTGCCTCTGGGCCGGATGGTCGTACCGCCGGTTCGTGTATCCTCAACGTTCGACGCAACGTTTGGTCCTGGCATGGGGGGCGGTCGTTCTCTTCTATTATTTCGTCGCATACCTTCCCGTGTTCTTCCTGACCTATTGGTTGAGTCCGGAGACTTACCGGGTCATCGTGGGATCGTTCGTCTCACCATTCGAGGCACTACCACGGATGTACCTGGGCTGGCTTCCCGAGATCGTCTTCACCGTGTTGGCCACCTCGGTCGCCCTTGCGGTCCTTCCCCCCCGATATCGTCGGCCCCTCTGGATCCCGGCACCGCCGGAAGAAGCGGCACCCGTGCGGGCGGCTTCTCAACACGGGAGTTTTCTCGGGCTTCGTCTGAGCGTCTGGTTCTTGCTGCTGTCGGTGATCCCGTTGGTCGTCATCGGCGTGTTCATCCGTCAGGACGTGACCGACAGCGTCGTGGCGATCGAATCGAAGCGCCAACAGGAGCTTGCACGCATTGTCGCCAATATCATCGCCGAGCATCATGCCGAGGATCCGGCCGCCGCGCAACATCACCTGTGCATGGAAGGGCGGAAGGCGATTTCGATCATCAACAGCGACGGCGTCTATCTCGCCCATACGGACTCGACCAAGGTCGGCACTCAGATCCGCGATGAATTCGGACCTGAGACGGCCGACATCCTCCTCATGGGACAAGAGGGATATGTGATCGAGGCGCGCACTCGTTCGGTCATTGGTTATAGCAAGGTCCCCGGAGGCCGTTATACCGTCGTGGCGACGCTTGAAGAGGGGTTGATCGACGGAGCGGTACGGGATCTGCAACGCAACTCCTACATCAAGCTTTCCATCAGTCTGATTCTCATCTCGATCGTGGCAGGGCTCGTCATCTGGATGATCGTGGTCCGTCCCATGCAGAAACTGACGTGGGCCGCGCTGCAGGTCGGACACGGAAATCTCCAGGCGACGGTCGATGCGCGGGACATGGACGACGAGGTCGGGTTGCTCGCGACAGCCTTCAATGAGATGACGGCGAGCCTCCGTGCCACTCATGAAGGTTTGGAAGCTGAGATCCAGCACCGAAAGATCGCCGAGGAAGCGCTGAGGGAACGCGAACGGCAGTTCCGCGTTCTCGCGGAGAACTCAACCGACATGATCTCACGTCATGATCTTCGCGGGCATTACCTCTATGTGTCTCCCTCCTGCGACCTCGTCACGGGGTTTGATCCCGCTGAGATCGTTGGACGGTCGGCATTCGACTTCATCCATCCCGATGATGTTGCTGTGACGAGGCAATCGCTCGCGTCGCTCCAGGCGAAGCAGGAGGCACAACTAGTGACCTACCGGATCCGAAGGAAGGATGGGACTTACAGTTGGGTTGAATCGACCACGCGGACGATCGAGGACGAATCGGGCAACGTCGTTGAGATCCAGGTCGCGACGCGCGACATCGCAAGACGAAAACAGGCCGAACTGGCGCTCCTGGAAAGCGAGGAACGCCTTCGGACCGTCGTCGCGAATATTCCGCTTGTCCTGTTCTCGCTCGATCCGAGAGGAACGTTCACATTGTCCGAGGGAAAGGGGCTTGAGGCGCTCGGGCTTCGGCCGGGCCAGGTCGTTGGTCAGTCGGTCTTCGATGTGTATCGGGAATTCCCCGATGTGCTCAAAGGCATCCGGCGCGCGCTTGGAGGAGAGTCCCACGTCGAAGTCTATACGGTCGTGGACAACCTCTTCGAGACATGGTTCACGCCATTGCTGACGTCGGAGGGCGCGGTGACCGGCATCATCGGCGTGGCGGTGAACGTCACGGAACGCCATCGCATGCAGGAGGCCATCAAGGCTTCGGAACAGATGTACAAGGCTTTGGTCGAACAGAGCTCGGATGCCATCTACGTACTTCAGAACAATCGACTCGTCTTCGTGAACAGGGCGTGGGAAGAGTGGTTTGGCTATTCGGTCGATGAGGCTCTGAGCCCTGCGTTCGAATTTCTCCGCATCGTTGCCCCCGAGAGTCAGCCGATGATGCTGGAACGGTTCCGGACGTACGATTCAGGCGCAATGCCGCCGCTGCGGTATGAGATGAAGGGAGTGACAAAGAGCGGCGAGAACCTCGACCTTGACGTGTCGGTGGCGCGTATTCCCTGGCGAGGTCGATGGGCGGTTCAAGGGGTCTATCGCGATATCACTGAGCGCAAACGGAGTGAACAGGTGCTCCTTCAAAAGCAGAAGGTGGAGAGCCTGGGAGTACTGGCCGGAGGGGTCGCACATGATTTCAACAACCTGTTGCAGGCGATGCTCGGTCACATTTCGCTCTCCTTGCGTCGCGTCCCGCCGGAAAGCCCTGCCTTCGCCAATCTCCAGAAGGCCGAGAGAGCCGCGGAGCGTGCGTCCGAGTTGACGCGTCAGTTGCTTGCCTATTCCGGACGCGGGAACTTCGACATCCGACCGTTGAACTTGAACTCGATCATCACCGAGAATCTGCATCTTCTGGAGGTCGGTGTTCACAAGAGCATCCGGCTGGACAAGGAACTCGCATCGTCTCTGCCGCTCATCGACGCCGATGCCGGTCAGATGCAGCAGGTGATCATGAATCTTATCATCAATGCATCCGAGGCGATCGGGGAGCGGCCCGGACGCATCCTTATTCGCACGCAGTCGATGCATGCAAGTGCCGACGATGTTCCCCTTTGGTCTCAGCCGGGCAATGCTGTGGAGGTGGGGGAGTATGTGCTCCTCGAGGTGAACGACGATGGAAGCGGGATGAGCAGCGACACGCTGCGGCGCATCTTCGATCCGTTCTTCACGACGAAGTTCACCGGTCGAGGGCTGGGCCTTTCTGCCATCCTCGGGATCGTGCGAGGCCATCACGGCGGGATCAGAGTGCAGAGCGAGCTCGGAAAGGGGACATCCTTCCAACTCATCTTTCCTGTTTCGTCCACGCTCGTGGCACCGGTCGAATCGCCGACGGTTCAGCCGGCAACATCTCAGTTCAAAGGAAGTGTTCTCGTTGTGGACGACGAAGCCGACGTGCGGGAGGTGGTCGTGGACCTCTTGCGAGAGGCCGGTTTACGGACGATGGTCGCACCGAACGGTGAGGCGGGATTGACGATCTACCGGCGGTTCAAGCACGAGATCGATATCGTGTTGCTCGACCTGTCGATGCCCGGCATGGGGGGGAAGGAAACATTCCGTCTGTTGAAAGCGGAGAATCCGGAGGTGCGCGTGATCATGTCCTCAGGATTCAGCGAATCGGATGCGATGAAGGAGATCAGCGAATTGGGACTCGCCGGCTTCATTCAGAAGCCGTACCAGTGGTCGCGGCTGATCGACGTGCTGCGGCGAGTGTTGCCTGCGTTGTGACCTACGCGGCCGGTTCAGGAGCGGGAAGCACGACGCGGACAGTCGTGCCGACTCCTTCACTGCTCTCGACCGTCAATTCCCCAAGATGCAGTTCGGTCAGGCGCTTTGCGATGACAAGGCCGAGTCCGGATCCCTGTTGTTCCTGCACGCGACGGTTGAACTGCATGTAGGCCCCCAATTCCTGCATCTGAATGCCCGACATCCCGCGTCCACGATCCGCGACAACAAAGATGAACTTCCCTCCGGCCGCGTGGACCGTGATCGTCACCGGTGTCCCCGGTTCGGAGAACTTGAAGGCGTTGTCCGCGAGTTCTTCCACGATCTTACTGAGAGTCCGATCAGAGACCGCGACGCCGGCGTTCTCGCCCCGCACCGTCAGGTCGCTCAACCGTTGAAACTGTCCGGCTTTCATTCGCCCGAGGAGCCGAATCAGTTGGAGCGGTTCGTCTGTCCGGTCATTCCGCAGTTCCGTGAGTTGGCGGTCGTCGGAAGCGATGACCTCCAATTGGGCGTAGATCAGAAAGTTCTCGATGAGTCTCTGGAGCCGATCGGCTGCCCTGTGAATGCGTTGCGCAAGGTCGGCGATGTCGGCGGGAGGAAGCGTCGCATGCTCGTTGAGCAGGATCTTGCAGAAGCCGAGGATCCCGTGCAGCGGGGTTCGCAGTTCGTGCGGGAGGGCAAGGCTGATGTTGGCGCGCAATTCATCCAGCTTGCGTTCGGAGTGCGCCCGGATGGCCGAGTGCCGCTCGAATCGCTTTTCGACGGCCGTCAGCAATTCCGCGTGGGTGATCGGCTTCAGCAGATAATCGTCCGCCCCCAGCATCATTCCGTGGCGGAAGTGCTGATGGTCGGAATATCCGGTCAGGAACATGAAGGGGATCGAGGCCGTTTCCGGCGCCTTCTGGAGTTCCTGGAGGACGCCGTACCCATCGAGCCCCTCCATGTTCACATCGCAGATCACCAGGTCCGGCCGGCGGGCGCTGATCATCAGGAGTCCGGCTTCGCCGCTCCCCGCTTCTTCCACTTCATATCCGTTCCCCTCCAGGATCGCACTGATCGCGGTTCGGATCAAATCTTCGTCGTCGATGACCAGAATGCGCTTACGCTCGATTGAGTCCATGTTCCGCCCTTTGTGGTAAATCAAATATTAACAAAAAGTCGTATTATCAACAATCCCAATCGAACGATAGGTTTTCCCTTTGTCCGAACATCCGATCCTTGAGACCCGTTCCCTCGGCAAGCGTTACGGTTCCCGCTGGGCGGTCCGCGACCTGAATCTCCTCGTTTATCCGGGTGATGTCTTTGGCTTTCTCGGACCGAACGGTGCCGGCAAGAGCACGACCATCCGGATGGCGCTCTCATTGATCCGGCCTACCACCGGTGAAGTGCGGCTGTTCGGCCGGTCGCTCCGGTCAGACCGTTCGGCGGCATTGCGGTCCGTCGGCGGCATCGTCGAACGCCCTGACTTCTACGGATACCTTTCCGCGGTCAAGAACCTTGAGATCGTCGGAGCATTGTACGGCGGAGTCTCCGCCCGACGCATCTGGGAAGTGCTGGAATTGGTTGGACTCAAGGAACGGGGGAACGATCGGGTGAAGGCGTATTCCCACGGGATGAAGCAGCGCCTCGGGATCGCGCAGGCACTGCTCTCCGATCCGGAACTCGTCGTGCTCGATGAACCGACCAGCGGACTCGATCCGCAGGGGATGAAGGAGATCCGCGAACTCATCATCCATCTCGCGCACGAGAAGAAGAAGACGATCATCCTTTCCTCCCATCTGCTGAATGAGATCGAGATGGTCGCGACGCGCATGGCGATCATCAACAAGGGGGAATTGAAGGTGCAGGGAGCCGTGCAGGACCTGCTCAAGAGCGGCGAGTATCGCGTGCTCATCACCGGAGAACCCCTTGCGAAACTCGAGTCGGTCCTTCGCCGTCATCGGCGACTTGTGAAGGCGATGGAACCTGCCGAGACGGGGATGATGGTGACGATGGACCGGGAGCATGTTCCCGCGATCGCTGCAGCGTTGGTCCGCGCCAACGTCCGGCTCAGCGGTATCATTCCACGACGCTCGCTGGAAGAGTACTTCCTGTCGATCACGGAAAACGCAACGGAGTCGTAGCATGGTCCGGCTGATATTCGTAGAATTGCAGAAGACGTTCCTGAAGAAGCGGACCTACCTCGGCTTCCTCATCGTGCTGATCATCGTGCCGCTCATCGAGGTTGCGATGAAGCTGGAAGGGGGAAGGTTCGGCACGAATGCGTTCCGCAGTGTCGCGCGCGATTTCGTCCTCGTCGGGAATCTGTTCAATGGATGGCTGGTTTCGTATCAGATCATGAACAGCTTGTGGGTCCACATCCCCTTGCTCGTTTCGTTCGTGGCCGGGGACCAGCTGGCGGGAGAAGCGACGAGCGGCACCTATCGGCTCATCCTGACCCGTCCCGTATCGCGCACGCGCATCTTTCTGGCGAAGTATCTCACGGTCGTTCTCTACACGGTCGTCTTTGTTCTCTTCCTTGCAGTGTTGAGCATCGGCTTGGCGGTCCTCCTCCTGGGACGCGGTGACCTTCTTCTCTTCGCGCGCGGGGGACAGATCACGATCCTTCCGGAAGGAGAAGTCCTCTGGCGGTTCGCCCTCGCATACCTGTTCGCGTGCTGCTCGATGATCACGGTGAGTTCCATCGCGTTCTTCTTCTCCTCGTTCGTCGAGAACGCGATCGGCCCGATCGTTGCGACGATGGGCGTGTTGATCACCTTCATGGTCCTGACGGCGCTCCCGGTCGAAGTGCTCGAATCCGTTCGAACGCATTTCTTCACGTACTATCTGGACATCTGGCAGCGGCCATTCGAGGATCCCATCTCCTGGGAACGGATCGCCACGGCGTTGCTCTATTTTGCCGGGTACTCCATCGTCGCGGTGGCCGGCGCCTGGGCGGTCTTTTTGCGCAAGGACATTCTGTCGTAACTTCTGTTCAGTCACATGTGAAAGGAGTCTCCCCTGTGAATTTGCGGACTCGGTTGGCGTCATTCACGGAAGGATTCCATCCCACCTTCTGGGTGGCGAATGGAATGGAGCTGTTCGAGCGCCTCGCGTACTATGGGCAGCAGATCGTGTTCATGGTCTACTTGCGGAACAAGCTCGGGTTTTCGGAATCCGAAGCGGGTCAGCTCTCCGGCATCTTCGGCGGTCTCATCTATCTGTTGCCGATCCTCGGCGGTACGCTGGCCGACAAGTGGGGATTCCGGAAGGCGTTCAATGTGGCCTTCTCCATCCTTGCGCTCGGCTACTTCCTGATCGGCTCGGTCGGCATGGACGCGTTCGCGGGCATCTATGGAGACATGTCGCTCTACTGGCTGCTGATGGCTTTCCTGGTCTTCACGGCGTTCGGCGGATCGTTCATCAAACCTTCCGTTCTCGGAACGGTTGCGGTGACCTCCACTGAGGAGAAGCGTTCGCTCGGCTTCGCGCTCTACTATTGGCTGGTGAATGTTGGAGCGATGCTCGGTCCGACGATCGCCTATTTCGTGCGCGACAGCTTCGGCAATGAGTACGTCTATCTCGTCTCCGCGTTCAGCTGCCTCGCGATGCTCATCGTGAATCTCGTGCTGTACAAGGAAGTGTCCAATCCGGCGACGAACACGGCCGAGCCGTTGAGCAGAAAGATCGCGAATCTGTTCATCGTGCTGGCGAACTTCAAGTTCATGGCGTTCCTGCTGATCTATTCGCTCTACTGGATCATCTTCTGGCAGGAATTCATTGTCATACCGTACTACATCAATGACTTCATAGGGAAGGAAACCCCGTACGAGATCATCCAGTCCTGGTCGGGTGCCGGCGCCATCATCCTCCTGCAGATCCCGGTAAACCGCCTCACCAAGAATATCGCGACCCGGCATGCGATCGCGATCGGGTTCGCCATTTCCGGGGTCACTTGGGCGATCATCGCGCTCTCTCCCAGCATCCCGACGATCGTCGCGGGCATCATCGCGTTCTCCATCGGCGAAATGATCCAGGCGCCGCGCTACTACGAATACATCTCGGAGATCGCTCCTCCGGGCCAGCAGGGATTGTTCCAGGGGTATGCGTTCCTCCCGATCGCCATCGCGCGTTTTGTGGGCGATCCGATCGGCGGGTGGCTCTATGAATCGTCGAAGGCGAGCGGCAACATCGAGTACGTCTGGTACGCACTGACGGGGATCGGCGTTCTGGCGACCGCGCTCATGCTCCTCTACAACAAACTGACGGAACACGATCATGTCGCGAAGGCGTGATGCACAACCATGGTTCATGGCCGCCGCGGTGGGCCTATACCTGTTCACCGCAGAGATCGGTTGGACGCAACCGGTCGTGACGGGTGTGGAGGCGCTTCGGAGGTTCGAGCAGACGTTCGCGGATGTGAAGGATTTCACCGCGACGATCGAGGCGGACATCGATATGGAGCGGATCCGCATCCCGCGAATGTCCGCGACGCTGTTCTTCAAGCGTCCGGACAAATTCCGATACACGTCCCCCGGATTCGCGTTGTTCCCGCGGGAGGGAATGGTGCTCGATCCGGTGATGTTGCGGGAGCGCTATACGCCCAAACTGGAGGGGAGGGATACCATCAACGGTCGCGCGGCATTGCGGATGCTCCTGGATGCGCGCGATCCGAAGAACCGTCTTCAGCACATGACGATCTGGCTCGACCCGGAAAGTTGGACCCCTGTGAGGATGGAGACGACTCCGTACGGTTCGCGCAAACTTCGAGCCGATTTCACATACGAGCAGATCCAAGAGAAATACTGGCTGCCGCGCTCAGTGACCGTGCAGTTTCAGGTCGCCGAGGAGCCCGACCTTGGGCAGCCACCGGGAGAATCAGCCCGCGCGGCGCCGCGCAAGGGAACGATGACCGTCCGCTATCTGGAGTACGAAGTGAATACAGGGCTAAGCGACGACGTGTTCGTTGAGCCCAAGGTTCCACAGGAGGCGCCGAAGTAGTCCGGTCGGCGTCTTCTATCTTCTCACCTTCCGCAGATCCTTCACCTCGTCGATCAGCTCGCCGTTGTTGGTGTACACTTCCATCCCGAGTGCGTGGCCGTGAGCGCGAAACAGGATATAATGATGCCGTGGAGAGAATGCCTTCACGGCTTCATGCCAGGGCGTGACCTGCTGTGTGTAGTACGGTGCGCCCGCGCCGCCGCTGACAATAAACCAGAGCGGGGGACCGAAGGAGGAAACGGGGGAGAGCACGCCGTCGTTCAGGATCCCGTCGCCGTTCTTGTCGTCGGTCATCGTCCCGACCGGCGTGCTGCGGGTGATGAGCATGCGCTGGTAATTGTGCTCGTCTGATCCGAGAACTACCGAGACCTTCTTCGTCTTGCTCAACATCGTCCAAAGTTTATTCCGCACTTCGACGATCCCTTCGCCGGCTTGTTCGATCGTTCCCTGCTCCGTCCGCCATGCAGCCCGAATGTTGTTGTTCCCGTTGTACCACATCGCGTCCGTGAGGTGTCCGCCTCCGGGGAAGACCGGCTCGTGTGCGAAGACAACGATGTGCCGCACGGTGGGGTCGGCGTCTGCGGTCCGCAACTCGGCAGCAAGCCACTCCAATTGCTCCGGGAGGAAGAATCCTTCGGGAGATCCGCCGAATTTCGGGATGCGGTTGGTCGTTGTCCACCAGTAATCGTTGTTCAGCACGATGGCCTTGATGGTTCCGTACTGAAAAGAGAAGACCCCTTCCGTATAGGGCGGGAATCCTGGCCGGGGGGATGGCCCATTCGTCGGCTGGACGAGTTCCTGTGCGAACACGACTTCCGTGCTGCCCGATTCATATGGCCAGCGGTCCATGATGATCCACTTGCCGGCCGTGTCAGTGAACGCGAGGTGCAGCGATTCGTGATTGCCAATGCCGGCATACAACGGTATGCTGCTGACGAGTCCGGACACTCCCTCCTTGAATCCCCGCATCTGAAGCCGGAAGTCATGCTCGGAGTTCGTGTAGCCCCCGATCAGATCGCCTCCAAACAGGAAGAAATCAGCGCGCTGCCGCTTCGCGTGCGTCATGATCTGGTTCAGCACCATCCTGTTCGTGCCGATGTATTCATATTCACTCCCTCCCGAGGAAGCGCGGGCATCGCCGCCATAGCAGAATACGACACCATCTGCGCCGCGCGCAGGAGCGCTCCGGAAACGGAACCACGGCGTCCGCGCGGAATCGGAATCATCCACGGCGACGACACGATAACGGTAGGAATGCGCAGGCCTGAGTCCGGAAACCCGGATTTCATGGAACACGGCTGCTACAGAGTTCTCAAACATCCCGACTCCCTCGACCTCGACCAAACCGTTCGCGGGTCTGTCTGTTTCGAAGGAGACGACCATCCAATCCGGATGTTCGCTCTGCACCAGACCGACCGCGGGGCCTGCCAAAACGGAGACGATCGGGCGAACGCCCGTTGCCGTCGTCGTGAAGAAGACCTTCGAGTCGAAGATCCCCGCCGTGACCGCTCTCCCGTTCACGATGCGGGTCAGCTCAAGACGATATCCGACCGCTCCTCCCGTCGTCCATCGGTTGGCGTTGGTGATGGAGCCAGGGCGAAGGAAGGGATGGAGATTGAGGAGCGCTTTTCCCTGAATCACGTCGGTCCGCTCGCGGAAGATGGTCTGCAGATACTCGGCCGACTCCGCTTCGAACCATGCCTGGCCGAAGAAGATGCGTCCCGACAACGTCGAATCGCCGAGATCAAGTTGAAGAGTTTGCCCCTGTTCCCCCGCGGAGAAGACGTGCGCCGGCTTCAGTTGGTCGAGCGAGAGAACGTAATTCCGGTTTTCGGGATTGAGTCGAGCCCCCGAGACGCGCGGATCGATGACAACGCTAGGGACGTCGAGTTGTGCCGAAGCGACATGGATCGCGCACAGCAGGAAGAAAGTGGCTGAGATGACATTCGAACGCATCATGATCCGTTCTCCAGAAAGAGCAAATGACATCACTTGTGCAACACCATCTGTTTGGTTTGTGTGAACGATCCCGCCTTTAGCCGATAGAAGTAAACCCCGCTCGAAAACGCCGACGCATCCCAGGTGAAGCGATACGTCCCAGGAGTAAGAACTTCGTCCACCAGAACTGAAACTTCGCGTCCGAGCAGATCAACTACATTGACCTTCACCGGCCCCCCAATCGTCAATCGAAAATCAACATTCGTCATTGGATTAAAGGGGTTCGGATAGTTCTGCAACAGCTCCGTTCGGTCGGGGATGCCTGTCGGGCTGGATTCGGCTGATGTCAACGGTGGAACGACGGCAAGGTCATAGCACGCCTTATAGACCTCTTCCTCGATCTTGTACCAGCCGCTGTATGAGCCCGCTTGCCAGGACGTTGCGCTTCCGTTCGTCATGAACACGATGCCATACGCGCCGTCGATCGCGAAGTACATGTCGCTGATCAATCCGTATGCTTCTCCCGGATGTCCGACGATGGTTTGACCGGGGAGCAACTCCGTCGTTCGACTGAGGCCGATGCCATACGTGTTGAAAATGCCGTA
>JBFYQI010000332.1:0-3007 GCA_041302875.1 Ignavibacteria bacterium | reverse complement strand
CTCAGCGTCGTTCGCGGTTACGAGGACAACGGTCTGCTCGCCACGTTGAAGCACTATCCGGGACACGGCAACACCGGCATCGACACGCATTCCGACCTCGCCGCGATCGATGGGAACAAGGGCGCGTTGGATCAAATCGAGTTGGCGCCCTATCGATTCATTCTGGCACAGCACCAGTCCGCGGCGGTGATGGTCTCGCATCTCTGGATGAAGGCCTATGACGAATCACCGCTTCCAGCTACGTTTTCAAAGCGGATGATTGGAGAGGTTCTGCGCGGGGAAATGCATTTCCAGGGAATCGTCTGTACGGACGCGATGACGATGGGGGCTATTACGAAGCACTATTCGGCCGGAGACGCGGCCGTGCGCGCGGTCGAGGCTGGTGTCGATCTGATCGTCTGGCCAGCCGACGTCCCCGCGGCGTTTGAGGCCCTGCGTTCTGCCGTGGAGTCGGGACGCATCCCGCAGGCGCAACTCGACGGCTCCGTCCGTCGAATCCTCAACGCCAAAACTCGGGTTGGGCTTCAGACGATTCGAACAATCGACCCTGCGAAGGCGCAGACACGCTTGGGGACCAGTGAACATCTGAAGATCGCTCGAGCGATCGCGCGGAAGTGCGTGAAGGTCCAACGCGACGATCGAGGATTGCTGCCGCTCCCCGCAGATCGACGATTCCTCGTTGTGACCTTCAATAACCGCTCGGGAGCGGCAATGATGTCCCGAACGCTTGAATCCTTCCCGGAGGAGTTCAAGCAACTCGCGTTCGCCGTCGAGACGGTCGCAATGACCGACGGAATGTCCGACCAGGAACAAAACGCCGTCCTGGAGAAAGCCAGGACGGCGGATATTGTCATCGTTGCGGCGTATGTCCGGATATTCCTGTCCAGCGGGACCGTCGGTCTTCCCGCACATCAGCAACGGTTCCTCGAATCGCTCGTCCGTACGAATCCGAAGGTCGTTCTCGTCTCCTTCGGCAATCCGTACATCGGTGCGTCGGTTCCCGCGATCCCGACTTTCATCACTGCCTTCGACAACGCGGCTGTTCTGCAGGAAGCGGTTGCCGAGCGGCTCTTCGAAATGGAGTAGCGGCGCGCGGCTCAGTTATACAGAAGATACCGTGCGCGCTGTTCGACGAAACCGGCTCTCCCCGCTTCCCATGAACTCAGGAGTTCATCGGGCTGTTTCCCCGCGTCAATCCCTCGCCGCAGTTCGTCGGTCCCAGAGAGACGATCGATCGAGGAGGCGCGCCACTTCATGCTGTCCGGCGCTACCATCTTGGCGGTTGCAAGCATGTGGAGCGCCATCGCGAACGGTTTCAGGTTGTTTCTGTCAACGACCTCGATCGCGACCCCCGAGCAAACCTTGCCTTGATGCTTCGGTCGGCTTGTGACATTAGGAATCTCCCGAGGCGTGAATGTCACCGCGCGAAACTTCACGCCGGGCAAATTCCGGGCATTCAGCAGCTCGGCCCATTTGACACCATCCATGTACGGCGCGCCAATCCACTCAAACGGTCGCTCCGATCCGCGTCCTTCCGACAACGTCGTCCCTTCGAACAAGCAGGTGCCCGGATAGACCGTCGCCGTTGAAACGAACGGCATGTTGGGCGACGGCTTCACCCACTGCAATCCGGTCTCATCATACCACATCGCTCGCTTCCAGCCGCTCATCCGGACGACCGTGAGATTTACGCGGATGCCGTTCGCAAGCCATCCCGATTCGTTCGCGATCGTCGCCAGTTCACCAGCCGTCATGCCATGCGAGACCGGCATTGGTCCCCAACCAACGAACGACTTCAACGTATCCACCCGGATCGGTCCTTCCACCATCACGCCGCGAATGGGATTCGGGCGATCGAGGACGACAAAGGGAATGTTCGATTCCGCTGCCGCCTCCATCGCGAGGAACATCGTGCTGATGAACGTGTAGAATCGCGCGCCGACGTCCTGTATGTCGAACACCAACACATCGACGTCTCTCAGCATCTCCGTCGTTGGTTTGTTGATCTTCCCGTAAAGAGAGAAAGCGGGCAATCCGGTCGCGGGATCGGTTCCGTCCTGAACTGTGCGGCCATCGGGTGCATCGCCCCGAATTCCGTGTTCCGGGCCGAACAGTGTTTTGAGCCGCAAGGCCGGATCCTTATGCAGCGCATCGGCGAGATGCCTGCCGTCGCTGAGCAGAGCGGAATGATTCGTGACCAGGCCGATGCGTTTCCCCTCGATGAGCGATCGTTCTTCCGTCAGCAGACGGTCGGCTCCCACCTTGACTTGGGCTGAGGTGGTCATGATGATCCCGATCAAGAGAGCCGTGAGTGCAATGAATCGCTGGACAGGCATACTGGTTCCCTTCTGTTCATGGGTGCAGGGGAGAGCTAGATGAAATTCTTCGCAATGGTCCAGGCGGCGAGCGTCATGCCATCCCAGATCACGCCTGAGACGATTCGCGCTTCGAGCTCTTGTGGAGAAAGATGAACGATCTCGAATTCCTCGGTTTCGTCTGGCGTTGCGGGTACTGCGACGAGCCGTTTCGCAAGATACACGCGGCAGATCTCATCGGTCACGCCGTTATACGGATTGAATTCGCCCACAACGCGCCAATCGTTCGCGCGAAATCCCGCTTCTTCCACCAGTTCCTCTTCTGCCGTCTGGTCGTACGTGCTTCCGTTCTTCACGCCGCCGCATGGGAATTCCAGGCTCTCCCGATCGCAGAGATATCGGTACTGATTCACGAGCACGATCTTCCCATCCGGCAACACCGGAATCACGAGGCTCGCGCCGTTCGTGTGCACGTAATGATATTCGCCGCGACGTCCATTGGGTAATTCGGTCTCATCCCGGCGATAGACCCACCAGTTGTTGTTCACAACGACAGCGGAGGAGAGCTTCTTCCAACGGGAAAGGGGCATGAGGGGCTATTGGTAATTGCGGATTGCGGATTTGGGATTGTGGATTGTGGGTTGTGGGTTGGGGATTGTGGGCTAGAATGTGGTGTGAGGAAGGGCTGGAGA
>JBFYQI010000311.1:0-3297 GCA_041302875.1 Ignavibacteria bacterium | reverse complement strand
GTCTGCACGCCGTCGTACGTGGTCAGCGTTCGGAGCAATGATTCTTCGTGGGGAAGCGTCTCGTACGCGCCTGTTCGGCCATACTACGACAAAGGAACGCTGGTGACCGTACGGGCCGTCCCGAATCCTGGATATTTCTTTGAAAGCTGGACCGGTGAGGCGACGAGCAATGACACGGTGTTCACGTTTCCCGTGCGGAGCAATGTCGAGGCGGTCGCTCGATTCTTGCCCGCGGGAACGCATGCTGACTCGGCCGCAACCGGATACGCGACGGTACAGGACGATTCCGGCACGACATACATGCTGTTCGGCGGCGCGTTGGGGGATACCGTCACTGCGAACTCTGTCGATGAGCTTCGCACCTATCTGGCGAGTTCTGAACCGCTCGTTGTTCTTCTGGATAGCACGTTGGTCGGTACGGATGTCCTTACGGTGACGTCGAACAAGACCCTGTTGGGAACAGGACCTCGCGCGCATTTGCGAGGGATCGAACTTTCGATCAATGCGGCGCGCAATGTCATCATCCGGGACATCACGATCTCGCATGTCACGCCGCAAGATGCGCTGGAGATCAATGGGAAGTCGAAGAACATCCTTATTGATCGGTGCGAGTTCTACTCCGATCGCGATCATGGAACCGAGTACTACGACGGCTTGCTCGACATTAAAAACGAATCCTCCTTCATCACGGTAAGCCGGAGTTCGTTCCACGACCACTACAAGACCTGTTTGATCAGTTCGGGAGACCAGGCCGTGCCCGATTCGGTCATTCGCATCACATTCCATCATGATTACTTCTACAACTGCGAATCTCGTTTGCCGAGCATTCGATTCGGGAAAGCACACATCTACAATAACTACTACAAATCCTGCAACACAGCGGTGAACTCTCGGATGGGCGCCTGGGTGCGTGTCGAGCGCAATTACTTCGAATCGGTCGGCACGGCGGTCATGACAGAGTACAGCGCGGTCACCGGCCTCGTGCAGCTGATCGACAACAGATTCGGAGGCAGCGCGTATGTGACGACGCCGGTGTGCGATCTGGTGGTTCCGTATTCATACACCCTGGATGCGACGGACGATGTTCCCGCGATCGTCGCCAGCGAGGTCCGGACCGAAATCGAACAGGAAGCATCATTGCCGCGAACCGTCGCCTTGGCTGCATTTCCGAATCCGTTCAATCCGACTACAGTGATCAGGTATCAGTTGTCCGTAGCCAGCGATGTGGAGCTTCATGTGTGTGACTTGCTGGGACGCTCCGTTGCTCATTATGCGGAAGGGCGCCGACAGCCGGGGAAGTATGAGATTCGGTTCGACGCAGGACAATTGACCAGCGGCGTCTATATTGTTCGCATGCGTGCGGGGCATGAATCGTTCGCTTCCAAACTTCTCCTCGTCAGGTGACCTGTGCGTAACCATCTAGCCCTGATCGCAATTCTCGTCCTCTCGTTCGCGGCGTTGTTCGCGCAAAACAAGTCAGAGCCGGTGTACGTATCGGACAACGGAGATGGCACATACACGAATCCTATCCTGTATGCCGACTATTCCGACCCCGATGCCATCCGCGTTGGCGATGACTACTACATGACGGCGTCGAGTTTCTCGCATTTCCCAGGGCTTCCGATCCTCCATTCAAAGGACCTCATCAACTGGACGCTCATTGGACATGCTGCGCCGGCATATCCCTTCCCGGAATTCGGCAAACCGCAGCACGGAATGGCCATCTGGGCACCGTCGATTCGGTTTCACAACGGTGAGTTCTTCATCTACTTCGGTGATCCTGATCGAGGAGTCTTCGTTGCGAAAGCGAAGAACGCAGCAGGACCATGGTCCCCACTCAAATTGATTCGCAAAGTCACCGGCTGGATCGATACCTGTCCCTTCTGGGATGAGGATGGGAACGCATATCTCGTCCATGCATGGGCAAACAGCCGGGCAGGCATCAAGAGCATCCTCGCTGTTAATCGAATGACGCCGGACGGCATGCAAATCCTCGACGATGGGGTCGTCGTATTTGTCGGACATTTCAATCACCCGACCATCGAAGGTCCCAAGTTGTACAAACGGAATGGATATTACTATATCTTCGCTCCCGCTGGCGGAGTGAAGCCCGGTTGGCAAACGGTTCTCCGATCGAGGAACATCTTTGGCCCGTACGAAGACAAGATCGTGCTCGAACAAGGCATAACGAAAGTGAATGGTCCGCATCAAGGCGCATGGGTGCAGACGCAATCGGGCGAAGACTGGTTTGTTCATTTTCAGGATCGCTATGCGTACGGCCGCATCGTCCACCTCCAACCGATGCGCTGGGAGAATGATTGGCCCGTGATTGGAGTCGATCATGACAAGAACGGAATTGGCGAGCCTGTGCTCAACTGGAGGAAGCCGGAGGTGGGGCAGACGTTCCCCATCGTTTTTCCGCAAACAAGTGACGAGTTCGACAGCACGGACCTTGGCCTGCAATGGCAGTGGCAGGCGAACGGGAATGCGAATTGGTATTCGTTGACTCAGCGGCCGGATTGGCTGCGGCTCTGCTCCCAGCAATGGCCGTCAGATTCAGGAAGTCTGTGGAGTACTCCAAGCCTGCTGATGCAAAAGCTGCCTGCACCCGCCTTCGTGGCAACAGCAAAACTCTCCGTGGGTGGATTGAACGATGGCGACGTGGCAGGTCTTGTCATGTTCGGATTGGATTATGCGTTCGTCGGGATCCAGCGAACAGGAAGCGACCTCGCAATCATACGCGGTGAATGTCGGAATGCCAATAAATCCCAACGCGAGTCACTACATGAAGTGATTCATTTTGAGGGTGATCTTGCGTATCTTCGTCTCCAAGTCTGGCCCGAAAGTGACACGGCGGTGGTCCCGACCGTCAAATGCTCATTCCAGTCGAGCGCCGATGGCAAGCAGTTCAGGGAACTGGGGGAGCCATTCACCGTGCGCGAAGGGCTGTGGGTCGGCGCGAAGATGGGACTGTTCGCTTCACAACGGTCCGGATCGGCTCAGGGTTTCGTGGATGTCGATTGGTTTCGTGTCGAGCCATACAAAGACAACTCGCACTGATTCATAGCTCAGGAGACCGGCGCATGAACAGACTCTTCAGCACGGCGGTGTTCCTCGCGGCCGCCTCACTCCTCTCGTGCACTTCCACCAAGCAGGCGAGTCCAATGGTTACGAAATCTGTCTACGGTGTGCTGCCGGACGGTCGATCGGTGATGCGATATGCATTGAACAACGCCGCAGGCAGTTCGGCGACAATTATCACGTATGGTGCGACGGTGACGTCGATGTTCGTCCCCG
>JBFYQI010000297.1:0-5060 GCA_041302875.1 Ignavibacteria bacterium | reverse complement strand
GCTCAAAGCGAGCGACCGATCGGCGGATGCAAGCGCCTCTTCATGTTGTCCGTCGTCAAGGAATCGCGCCGTCTCCAGATTCATTTGCGCGATCACGCGCGCACATTCTTTCATGAAGATGGTCGGTCGCTTGAAATAGTACTGCGCTTTGCGTCGAAGACCATCATCCACCTCGATCGCACTGACGATGCTCTCCCATTCCAAGAGAAGTGAATCGAGCGGCTTCCCGTACGCCTCGACGACATCCCCTTCCGCGTACAAGCGCTTGAACGGTGCGGCGCCGTATCGATCGATCAGAAACCGGCTGAACGAACCGGCAAGCGTGTAGGCGACTCCCGGACTTGCGGTCATGAATCCCGAGATGCTGTACAGGCGATGCAGGTCCGGGGAAGCGCCGGCGTTCAACGCCATCGCTGCCGCCGTGTGGATCGGTTCCTCATACGCGCGGCCTTCCATCGCGACGGCGAATCCTTCGATCAAGCCGGGATTCCGTCCGATCAGGAGCGGCGTTATTCCGAATTCCGCAGCGACGACGTGTCCGAGCTCATGCGTCAGCGTCTGCTGGCCATCCGACGCACTGACATGCACTTGTCGCAGCCACGGCTTTGCGAACGCGGTCCTCGCGGCGCCGGTCAGGCGAGCCTTTTGCTCCGGCGTGGCATAGATGAAGATCGTGATCGGATCGTTCGAGCGGAGTTCCATGATGCGGCGCATCCGCTCAACGGAGAATGTCTGGAATCGCGCAATGCGCTCGGCCTGGTCGCGCGTGACGGGTCCGGATGCGTAGACGATCTCGAACGACGGAGAGAGAAGTCGTCCCGCGAGACGTGTACGGATGTACGATTCTGAGGAGGAAAATCCCAGACCGTCGCTCATGGCGAACGCCAGGATGGTCGCGGGAAGGAGAAGCGCGATGAGGATCCATTCACGGGGAATCGGCGTTGCGGGATGTTCTGCGTCCGCTGAAACAGGTTTCGGTCGTCTGCGGCGCCACAAGAGTGCTCCAACGGCGATCAGGACGAGCGAGCCGGCGATCGAGAATGCCCGGTACGTCGCGAGACGTTCCGTGATCTGGATCGACTCATCGTATGTGACTCCCGGGAAGAATCCGATAATGGGATTGAACGCGTAGATCTGCGGCCCCGTGAGTGTCACGATGGGAATTTGTGCGAGGACCAGCAGAAAGATGATCGTGTACACGGCAGGCCGGAATCGTGAGGCTACTCCGGCAACGACCGAGGCCAGTCCGATCGAGAACAGCAGCGAGGGGTAGACCAGGAGGATGAAGAAGAGCGCTCCCTCGGAAAGAGAGCAGTTCTTCACGAGCAAAGCATTCGCGAGCATCAACAATGCCGACACCGTCGCGAACGCGGACGCAAATCCGAGTGTCCGCAAGACCGCGAGCCAGTAATTTTCGTCGTACCGGATGGCGTCGGCCCGCATCGAACGGATGAGCATGAGTCCCGCGAGATAGCCGCCGATGACCGCGGTCACCGCGGAGAACTCGAACCCAAGGTAATTGAAGAGCGGGATCTGCGAGCAGACGATGGCGACGAGGGCGAAGAGAACAGGGAAGACCACCTAGAACTCCTCCCCTTTTTCTCTCTTAATGTCCGCGCCCAACGCCTGCAGCTTCTTTTCCACCGAGTCATATCCGCGGTCGATGTGGTAGACGCGAAGCACTTCGGTGGTTCCTTCGGCGACGAGCCCCGCCAGGATCAGCGACGCGCTTGCCCGGAGATCGGTGGACATCACCTTCGCCCCGGCCAATCGCTTCACGCCGACGACCGTCGCGATGTTCTCTTTTACGGTGATATTCGCGCCAAGCCGACTGAGCTCCGGCACATGCATGAACCGGTCGAAGTAGATCGTGTCGGTCACCACACTCGTCCCGCTCGCCACCATCATCAGCGAGATCCACTGCGCCTGCATGTCAGTGGGGAATCCGGGATAGATCGCGGTGGTCACGTTGATCGAGGTCAGCTTCTCCGGCGGCGTCACCGAAACCCAGTCCGCCCCCGTTTCCACCCGCGCGCCGGCGTCCTCGAGCTTCACGATGATGGAACCGACATGATTCGGGTTGCAGCGTTCGATGCGCACCGCACTCCCCTTCTTTCCCGCGAGCGCCGCCGCGATCATGAAGGTCCCCGCTTCGATGCGGTCCGGAATAGTAGTGATCTCCGCAGGCCTCAACTCATCCACCCCTTCCACCTCCAGCCGTCCTGTGCCGACGCCGTGGATCTTCGCCCCCATCTTCATCAGGAATTCCGTCAGCTGAACGATCTCCGGTTCCTGTGCCGCGTTCTCGATGAGCGTCGTCCCCTTCGCGAGCGCGGCAGCCATCAGGATGTTCCCGGTGGCACCGACGCTCGACACATCGAACAAGATCCGAGCACCATGGAGACGCTTCGCTTTCGCAACGATGTACCCCGCTTCAAGTTCGATCTCGGCGCCCAGCTTCCGAATCCCTTCGATATGTAGATTGACCGGACGGGGTCCCCAAGCACATCCGCCGGGGAGCGAGACTCGCGCTTCGCCGAATCGTCCCACCAGCGGACCGAGCACGTAGATCGATGCGCGCATTTTCTTGACGTGTTCGTACGGTGCTTCGCGGCTGGTGATGTTCGACGAATCGATCGTGAGCACATCGCCGGCCTGACCGAAGTGCAGTCCCATCGTCTCAAGCAATCGGGTCATCGTGACGACGTCGCGCAACGTTGGCGTATTTCGCAAAACGTGCGTTCCGCCCGCAAGCAGCGTCGCCGGCATCAATGCGAGCGATGCATTCTTCGCTCCGCCGATCGTGACCGTGCCGCTCAACGGTCGTCCGCCCCGAATCACGAATTTGTCCATGCAGGTTCCTTCAGAAAGAGAGAGTGCGCCGGAATGCCCAAGAATATACCTGCAAATGCGAGGAAAGGCAAAACGCCGGCATCGCCGGCTTCCTTGTCTTTCCCTGAAAAAATGCCTACAATTTATTCAACAATTCAGCCGCGCTCCTCCGGGCGCGGTTTCCACGTACGCCAAGTCTGAGTCTGCCATGCCTGTTCATGTCATCGTCGGCGCCCAATGGGGTGATGAGGGGAAAGGAAAGATCGTCGATCATCTCAGTGAACGCGTGCAGATCGTCGCTCGCTATCAGGGGGGTGCGAACGCCGGGCATACGGTCGTTATCCCGGGGAAGGGGAACAAGAAGGAACAGGAGTTCGTCCTCCATCTCATCCCGTCCGGCATCTTCCACAAGCATGTCGTCTGCGTGATCGGCAACGGCGTCGTTCTCGATCCCGTTGCGTTGATGTCCGAGATCGACCAGCTCGAAAAGGCAGGCATTCGCATTGAAGGACGGCTTTTTATCAGCCACAATGCGCATCTCATCATGCCGTACCATAAGATGCTCGACTCCGCGCGCGAGCAGGGGGCACAGAAGATCGGCACGACGGGACGAGGTATCGGTCCGGCATACATGGACAAGTACATGCGGACCGGGATCCGGGTGGTGGATCTCCTCAACCGCGATGTCCTCCGCGAGAAGTTGACGCGGAACATCGAGGAAAGCAATCTCCTGCTGCACAGGCTCTACAACTCTGAGGTGCTCGACGTTGATGCGATCGTGAATGAGTATGTCGAGTTCGACAAGAAGATGGACCCATTCGTGAAAGACACCTCGCGCTTCCTGAACGATGCCCTCGCGAAGAAGAAGCACATCCTCGCGGAAGGAGCACAGGGAGCTCTGCTTGACGTGGACCACGGGACCTATCCGTACGTCACATCCTCAAATCCCACGAGCGGCGGCGCGTGCACAGGACTCGGCATTCCCCCCACGGCGGTCACGGCCGTGACGGGCATCGTCAAAGCGTACTCCACACGCGTCGGCAACGGACCGTTCCCCACGGAACTGAAAGACGCAATCGGCGAGCGATTGCGCGAGACAGGGGGAGAATACGGCGCGACCACCGGACGTCCCCGGCGCTGCGGCTGGATCGATCTGCTCAGTCTCGAATACTCGATCCGCGTGAACGGCATTCAGCGTCTCGCCATCACCAAGCTCGACGTCCTCGACGAATTCGACGAGATCTGCGTCTGCACGGGGTACGTGCTGAACGGTAAGCGCCTGCGTTCGTTCCCGACCGACATCCATACGTTGAATTCTGTCGTCCCCGAGTACCGCACATTCAAGGGATGGAAGGCCAACATCGCGGACGTTCGCTCGTACAAGAAACTTCCCCGCGCCGCTCGGACGTATCTGGAGTTCCTGCAGCGGGCATTGCAGACTCGCATCTCCATGGTCTCGGTCGGTCCGCGCCGTGACCAGACCCTATTCGCCTCGTGACCATGCTGCGATCCGGCGCAACCGCATCGATGCCCACCTCGGGCAAGTTGAAGGTCATCCTGCTCGTCCTCGCGTTCGCCATCGCTGCGGGGACACTGTGGTACACCCACTCCATCGTCCAGGCCCTGCAACTCCGTCAGCAGGGGATCGCCGACCTCTACGCGCACTCGCTTGAATACGTCGCCAACTCCGGTTCGACCGATGGCGACTACAGCTTCATCTTCAACGAGATCATCAACACGATCGACTTCCCCATTGTGATGACCGATCGGATGAACGAGCCGATCGAGCCGTACGGGAACAACCTGAAGAACATTGACCTCGATTCGACCCTCTCTCCCGCCGAACAGCGGAAGGAACTGCTCGCACTGATCGCCGAGATGGATGCCCGACACCGTCCGATCCGCGTCGCGTATCAGGACACGATCGTGTTGAGCTACGTGCACTTCGGCGATTCCGAACTGGTCACTCGGCTGCGCTGGCTTCCGTATGTCGAGCTGGGCGTCATCGCGCTCTTCATCATCATCGGCTACATCAGTTTCAGCTACGTAAAGCGGAGCGAGCAGAGCAGCATCTGGGTCGGGATGGCGCGCGAGACCGCCCATCAGCTCGGAACGCCCATCTCCAGTATGCTCGGGTGGGTCGAGCTCCTGAAGGATCAGAATGCCGACGATCCGCGCGCGCAGGAAACGCTTCGCGACATGGAGAACGACCTCCACCGCCTGCAGAA
>JBFYQI010000285.1:0-4289 GCA_041302875.1 Ignavibacteria bacterium | reverse complement strand
GAGTTGAATCGCTAACGAAGACTTCGTATCTTGACAGACAGAATTTGTCACTTCATTCACTTAATCAACTTTCCCCGCTTCCTCACTTTCACTTTCCCACTTTCCCGACCCCGTAGCTCAGTTGGATAGAGCAACAGCCTTCTAAGCTGTAGGTCGCGCGTTCGAATCGCGCCGGGGTCACAGACAGCAGCAAGGAGTCTCGCTCCGATGTCCCACCTGACCTCCCGAGAAGCGTATACGCGGCTCATTGACCGCATCAATCTCTTTCCGCAGGGCGCTCCCCCTTCTGAACTCCTGTACAAGATCCTTCAGATGTTGGTCTCCGAACGAGAGGCGGGACTCGTCGCATCACTTCCGATCAAACCTTTCACGGCAGCGGTCGCGGCGCGCGAATGGGGGAAGAGCATTGATGAATCGCGGAAGATACTGGATGCGCTCGCAGAGAGGGCCATCCTCCTTGATTCCGAAGAGAACGGAGAGATGCTCTACTCCCTGCCCCCGCCAATGGCGGGATTCTTCGAATTCTCAATGATGCGTGTCCGGAACGATATTGATCAGAAACTCCTTTCGGAGTTGTTCTATCAGTATCTCAATGTCGAGGAGGACTTCATCAAGCAGCTCTTCACGCGGGGTGAAACTCAACTTGGGCGAACGTTCGTGCAAGAACCCTCCCTGGCGGCGGCGGTCTCCCTTCACGTTCTTGACTATGAACGGGCGAGCGAGATCATCCATACGGCCAGCCATCGGGCAGTGGGGACCTGCTACTGCCGACACAAAATGGCACACCTGGATCGCGCATGCAACGCATCGATGGAGATCTGCATGACATTCAATGGCGCCGCAGAATCGCTCATACGACATAAAGTCGCACGGTCTATCGATGTGAAGGAAGGCGATGATCTGCTTCAACAAGCGTACGATCAGAATCTTGTGCAATTCGGAGAGAATGTGCGCGAAGGGGTGAATTTCATCTGCAATTGCTGTGGATGCTGTTGCGAGGCGATGTTGGCCGCGAAACGGTTCGGGGCTCTCCATCCCGTTCACACGACGAACTATCTACCGATGATCGACGAGGAAAAGTGCAACGGTTGCGGAAAGTGCGTTGACGTCTGCGCCGTGGAGGCAATGAGCCTGGTTTCTGCGAATGATCCCAACAAGAAGAGAAAGCGAAAGGCGGTGTTGATCGAGGATCGATGCCTGGGGTGCGGCGTGTGCGTCCGCAACTGTCCGGAAGAGGGGATCTCCCTCCAGCAACGAGCCGAACGAGTCCTCACGCCGCTGAACAATGTCCATCGTGCCGTTGTGATGGCACTCGAGCGCGGAAAACTTCAGAACCTGATCTTCGATAACCAAGCCCATTGGAATCATCGCGCGATGGCCGCGATCGTCGGAGCGATCCTCAGATTGCCGCCTGTTCAACAGGTCATGGCGGGCCGGCAAATGAAGTCACGGTACCTGGAGTACCTGATCACGCATGTGAAGCCGGTTCACAATTGAACCGGAAGCGCAAAGAAAAAACCCCGTCTTGCGGACGGGGTTTCTCTTTACAATGCAGACAAGTCTGGTCAGATGACGGAGACTTTGGAGGCCTGAAGGCCTTTGGGGCCCTGCTGGACCTCAAACTCGACCTTGTCGCCTTCGTTCAGAGTCTTGTATCCATCGCCGACGATCGCCTTGAAGTGGACGAATACGTCCTCTCCAGAGCTACGGGAAATGAATCCAAAACCTTTTGCTGCATTAAACCATTTGACGGTTCCCTTTTCCATGGAACTCATCCTTTCGTGTAGATTGTATTTCCGGCTGCCCGCCGGCAGGGTGTACGCCGTACTACCGACTCGTTACGAACGATCTTTCTGTGTAACGTGAACCAGAGAAGTCGACAGCGAAGCGATGGAAAAGGTCAAACCGGAGGGTTAGACACAACCACCGTCAAGCGACTCGAAGCAGGTCAAACGAGGCAGAAAAGTTCTCCAGAGGGAGACGACTTCGTACAAGTTGACGCCGTTAAGGTACAGAGATTCGGACAAAAAGGCAAGTGCTGTGGTGACGATTTATCGGCGGCTTGCGGATACCGCGGACGAAACCGTTTTCATTGAGATTCAGCAGAATTTGCGGTAGGTTCTAACTGTTGGTCGTCATCTCAATCACCGCCATGAAACGCATCCTCTTTCGCATCGCTCCCCGTACCCTCGCGCATCGATTAATTCTCTTCGTTGTCATTGCCTTTATGGCCGTTGGGCTTGCTTCGGGTTTTCTCCATGTGAAGACCCAGGAACGCGAGCTTCTCGATACGATCATCACCGGTGCAGATCAGCTTTCAAACGGGATTTCCTCGGCGACATGGCACGCAATGCTTGCCGATCAGCGAACAGCAGCCTACGAGATCATGCACACCATCGCGACGAGGCAAGGAATCGACCGCATCCGCATCTTCAATCGGGAGGGAGCGGTGATGTATTCCACGAATCCATCGGACTCGGGGTTCGTTCCCATGACTTCGGAGCCTTGCGTCATCTGTCACAGCACTCCCGTGCCCATTGCAGATGTTGACCCGCATACGCGCTCCCGCATTTTCTATACTCCCGACGGAAGCCGGCATCTCGCGATGGTGACCCCGATCTACAACGAGCCCGCGTGCAGCCAGGCAGAGTGTCACGCACATCCGGCGTCCGTGCGGGTCTTGGGTGTTCTCGACGTGACATACGGGCTTGATGCAGTCGATGAAGTGATCGTCGGGATCGAGCGTCGGGTGTTCATTGTCACGGTCCTCGCAAGCGTCTTGGCGTCTCTCGTGCTTTCGTTCATTATCCGAAAGACCGTTCATCGGCCGATCTCGCAGCTCATCGAGGGGACGCGCGCCGTGGCGGAATTGGATTGGGACCGGCCGCTCCCGGTATCCCATTCCGGCGACTTCTTCGAATTGTCGAGATCGTTCGACGACATGCGCACCCGGTTGAAGCGATCGATGGATGATCTGAATGAATTGACGTCGACGCTGGAACAGAAGGTGCAGCAACGGACCGCGGAATTGGACGCGATGCACAGCAGGCTGTCGCAAAGTGACCGACTCGCGTCGCTCGGCCAGCTTGCTGCGAGCGTTGCGCACGAGATCAACAACCCGATCGCCGGCGTGCTCAATCTGGCTTCGTTGCTTCAACGCATCATGACCAAAGACGGGATCCCCCAAGAGCGTGTCGAGGAAGTGCGCCGCTATTTCGACCAGATCGCCTCGGAGACCGCGCGCGTCGGACGCATCGTTCAGGATCTGCTCGCCTTCTCGCGGCGATCGACGCCGCAGCAGACGCGTGTGGATCTGAACAGCGTCATCCGCCGGACCATGTCCATCGTGAATCACAAGCTTGAGTTGATGGGGGTCAACTTGATGCAATCCTTGTCCACCGAAGACGCCGTGGTCCAATGCGATGCGTCGCAAATGCAGCAGGTCATCGTGAATCTCGTCATGAATGCTGCCGAGGCCACCACGACAAAGCGGAACGGCCATGTGGAGATCCGAACGCGGGTGATGATGACGGAACACATCGTGCGGCTGGAGGTCATCGACGACGGCGACGGTATTTCCCCGGAGAACCTGCGGAAGATCTTCGATCCATTCTTCACGACGAAGGCGGAGGGAAAGGGAACCGGGTTGGGCCTGGCAGTGGTCTACGGGATCGTCAATGCCCACGGCGGTGAGATCAAGGTTGAGAGCACCGTCGGAGTTGGCACAACGTTCCGGATCGATCTGCCGGTGCCGACTGCCTACTACGAATCCCATGGCGGCTGATGAACGCGCTTCTTGTCATCCCCGCCGGCACGATGGAGTCATGGGTGATCGACACGGTGAAGCAGGCCGTGCACGTCCGGTTCGGGATGGAGATCCAGGTGCTGGACCCGACGACGATCCCGGAAGAAGCGAAGAACGAGAGCCGTCGGCAGATCGAAGCGACGCAGGTGATGCGGGGCGTCTTGCCGGAATTGCCGGCCGGAAAACAGCGGGCGGTCGTCCTCCTGGATGAGGACCTGTTCATTCCAATGCTGACATTCGTGTTCGGGCTGGCGCAGGTCGGAGGACGGGTCGCCCTCGTCTCTCTTGCGCGTCTGCGTCAGGAGTACTACGGTCTGCCCGCCAATCCGGAAGTCGTGCGAACGCGCCTGGTCAAGGAGGTGTTGCATGAACTCGGCCACACGTTCGGTCTTGTCCATTGTCCCGATGTCCGTTGCGTCATGTCGGTGGCGAACACGGTCCAGCACGTTGACCAGAAGTCGAGCGAATTTTGCGGTGGTTGCCG
>JBFYQI010000255.1:0-6231 GCA_041302875.1 Ignavibacteria bacterium | reverse complement strand
CCTCGTGTCGGATTTCATCGATACCGGCTACGAGGCGGCGTTGCGGATCGCAGGGAAACGCCATGATCTCGTTGGACTTGTGCTGAACGATCCGCGGGAGCAAGAATTGCCCCGCGTCGGGCTGCTGAATCTCCGCGATGCCGAGCGAGGAACGGTTCGCGTGGTTGACACCAGCGATCGTCGAGTGCGCGAGGCGTTCCGCAAGCATCGTGATACCCTGCAGCGTTCCCGCAAATCGCTCTTCCTGAAGTCCCGCCTCGACGCGGTGGAGATCGATGTGACAGAGCCATACATAAAGCCGCTTAGTGATTTCTTCCGGAAGAGGGAGAAGAGGTATTGAGAATGCGCAGTGGGGAGTGAAGAGTAAAGAGTAGAAAGTAGTAAGAGAAGATGACGGCGGTGGTAAGCCAGTAATCAGTAGCCAGTCATCAGGAGTCAGTAGTCAGGAGTCAGTGGTCGGTTATTTTGAAAAGAGTCGTCTTCATATTGATCTTGTCCTTTCCGATTCTGCTGAATGCGCAGGAGGTGGGGCTCTCTGCGAAGTCGGAGCGGCGGGAATACCGCATCGGCGAATGGATGGATGTGACCGTCGAGGCACGGGTCAGCGTGCCCATCGATACGATCGGTCCGGCGGTTCGGGACAGCCTCGGCGCGTTCGAACTTCTCGGAGCGAAGAAAGAAGAAGGAACGAACCGGTGGATGCTTCGATTCACGACGCTGGATTCCGGCATGGTCGTCCTTCCGCCTGTTCCGTTCGCATACCGGGCAGCGGGAGACACGGCGTTTCGCCGCGCGTATTCGAATTCGCTCTCGTTCACAGTTGCGACAATGGCGGTCGATGCGCAGGGAGAGATCAAGGACATCAAGCCGCCGCTGCCGGGTGCGTGGACCCTGGAAGATCTTCTGCCGTACATCCTTGTATGTGTCGTCCTTGCGGCGCTGGCGTATGGCGGCTACTATCTGCATAAGCGGCGTCAGCAACGTCTCGCACAACTTGTTGAGGACGATCGTCCGGAGATCCCGCCGCACGTTGTAGCTCTGACGGCGCTCCGCCAACTCGAGGAAAAGAAACTATGGCAAGCGGGGAAGACGAAGGAATTCTACTCGGAGGTCACCGAGATCATTCGAAGATTCTTCGAACGGCGATGGAACATCATCGCGCTGGAACTCACGACTGACGAGATCCTGGCGGCGATGAGACGCATCCCGGATGCCGAGCCCGTCCGGAGCGAAATGCGCTCATTCTTTCAGATGGCCGACCTGGTCAAGTTCGCGAAGCATCAGCCCTCTCCCGAGGATTGCACGAACGAACTTCGTTCCGCGTATGAGATCGTCCGCGTAATGGTTCCTCGGGCCGCCCCAGAGCCCGTTCCGCAAGAGGAGGCACCGGTCGATGCTCGGTGATCGGTTCGCAAATCCCGAAGTCCTGTGGCTGCTCTTGCTGCTCCCCGCAGCTGCCGGCTATCTCTGGTGGCGTCGTCGTCGGATGCAGGTCGAGCTTCAATTTTCCTCGTTGGAACCGTTTGGGGCGATCGTGCCGACGCTGCGCGAACGACTTCGCTGGCTGCCGGTGATCCTGCGGTTCATCGCCCTCGCGGCGGTTATCATCGCGCTGGCCCGCCCGCAGTCGGTCTCCAGCAAGGAGAATGTCTCCACCGAGGGGATCGACATCGTTCTTGTTCTGGATGCTTCCGGGAGCATGCTTGCGGAAGATTTCAACCCGAACCGGATGGAGGCGGCCAAGCAGGTCGCAGCCGAATTCATCGACGGACGGTCGAACGACCGCATCGGCCTGGTGATCTTCGCCGCCGAGAGTTTTACGCAATGTCCGCTAACGATGGATTATCCCGTGCTCAAGAATCTCCTGCGGAGCATCAAGCAGGGAATGGTCGGGGACCGGACCGCGATCGGGCTTGCCATCGCGAATGGCGTCAACCGGCTGAAGGACAGCAAGGCGAAGAGCAAGGTGATGATCCTTCTCACCGATGGCGTCAACAACAGCGGTGAGGTCGATCCGATCACCGCTGCACGCATCGCGGCGACCTTCGGCATCCGGGTGTATACGATCGGAGTCGGCGCGGAGGGACAGGCACCGTATCCGCGGCAGACGCCCTTCGGCATCCGGCGTCAGCTCGTGCCGGTGGAATTGGACGAGAAAGCATTGACGAGCATCGCGCAGATGACCGGCGGGAATTACTATCGCGCGACCGACAATCGAACGCTGCGCGCGATCTACAAAGAGATCGACCGTCTCGAAAAGACGAAGATCGAAGTAACCGCATACCGGCGCTACACGGAGCATTTCTTCTGGTGGATCGTGCTCGCGCTGGGGACGGTCGCGTTGGAAGGGGGATTGAGGAATTCGGTGTTGCGGAGGGGACCATGAGGAGCAGTAGTCAGTGGTCAGTAGTCAGTAGCCAGACAATGCGACAAGGTTCAAAGTAATGCTTCGATTTGCTCATCCAGATCTTCTGTGGCTTCTGTTGTCCATTCCCGTCCTGGTGGTGGGATTGGTCGTTGCCTATCGATTGCAGCGTATGGCGATGATGCGGTTTGTGGCCGAGCCGCTTCTGAAAACGCTGGCGCCGGAATGGAGTGCGGCGAAATGGATCTCGAAGCATATTCTTCTGCTGCTTGCGGTCGCGTGTCTTATCCTCGCCCTGGCGAATCCGCAGGTCGGCACGCGCTTGGAGGAGGTGAAGCGGGAAGGGATCGATCTGTTTGTCGCGCTTGACGTTTCGTTGAGCATGAAATCCGAAGACATACGTCCCAGTCGACTTGAAAAAGCCAAGAGGGATGTTTCGGAGCTTCTGAAAAAACTCGCGGGCGATCGCGTCGGTCTCATCGTGTTCGCCGGCGAAGCGTACGTGCAATTCCCGCTGACGACCGACTATTCTGCTGCCGATCTGTTTCTCTCGGCGGTCGATGTCGATGCCGTACCGGTTCCCGGCACCATGATCGGGAATGCGATCTCACTGGCGCTGCAGTCGTTCCCGACAGACGCCCCGACGAAGAAGGCGATCGTTGTCGTTTCCGACGGTGAGAATACGGAAGGCGATGTCGCCGGCGCCGTCGACGAGGCGAAGAACGCGGGGGTCCGGGTCTTTGGCATTGGGATGGGAACATTGGAGGGAGGGCCGATCCCGCTCTATAACGAGTCGGGCGTGCGCACCGACTACAAGCGGGACGGATCCGGGAGCATTGTCCTCACGAAACTGGATGAATCCATGCTGCAGCAGATCGGTTCCTCGACGGGCGGCTCCTACCGACGCGCCACGAGTGGCGGAAATGAAATTGACGACATCTTTGACGAACTTGCGTCCTTGGAACGCACGGAGTTTGAATCGAAGCAAGTGACCGGATTCGAATCACGATATCATTATCCGCTGGGCGCGGGGTTGATCCTCTTGCTGCTCGAGCTTCTGCTTTCCGACCGTCGGACGCGGTGGGGTCAATGGATTCGGAAATTGCTCCCTTCTGCTTCGGCGATCCTCTTCGTTCTCGTGAGCGTGCCGGCTTCTGCACAGACCGTTGGCGGTCATATCCGCGAGGGGAATCGCACGTACGAGAAGGGGCGGTATGATGATGCCGAGGTCGAATATCGCAAGGCGCTGGAAAAGGACCCGAAGTCCGCGCCGGCGCAATACAATCTGGGCAACAGCGAATACAAGCAGCAGCGGTTTGAAGAGGCCGCCCGGTCCTTCAACAACACTGTCCCCGCCATCGAGGACCCCGAGGAACGGGCCGCGGCGTGGCACAATCTGGGAAATTCGTTGTATCGCGGGGAAAAATATGCGGAAAGCATCGAGGCCTATAAGCGGGCGCTTCGGTTGAATCCCGCAGACGACGACACGCGCTATAACCTGCTGATGGCGCGACAGAAATTGCAGCAGCAACAGCAGCAGAAGCAACAGAATCAGCAGAACAAAGACCAGCAGCAGGACCAGCAGAAACAGCAACAGGATCAACGGCAGCAAGATCAACAGCAGGACCAACAGCAGAAGAACCAACAACAGAAGCAGCAGCAACAGCAGGCTCAGCAGAAGAAGAATCAGATGCCGAAGGAAGAAGCGGAGCGCATTCTCGAGGCAATGCGAAACAACGAGAAAGACCTGCAAAAGCAGCTCCGAAAGCGTGAGAGCGTGCGTGTGCGCGTCGAGAAGGATTGGTAGGCGACGATCGGTGATGAAGATCCATGTTCGACATATGGTGATGGTTGTCGCTCTCATCGTGGCGGTCCACTCGCGTGTTCCCGCGCAAGATGCGACCATCACGGCGGAAGCTCATCCCGCCCAGATCGCCGCAGGCGGACAATTCGAATTCGTGATCACCGTGTCCGGGTCAGATGTCAACAACGTTCGTCCTCCTGCAACGCCGAGTTTCGGGTCATTCGTACTCCTGAGCGGTCCGAATCAATCCACGAACATGCAATGGATCAATGGCCGCACATCGGCTTCGATCACATTCAGCTACGTCCTGTATGCGAAGCAGGCGGGCAAATTCACGATCCCCTCGATCGCGGTGCAGCATGGCAGCAAGACCCTCAACACACAGCCCGTGCCGCTCGAGGTGCTCAAGGGGGATCCTGCGGCGAAGAAGCCCCAGCAATCCCAGGAAACGGATATCACGGCGAGCATCGGAGACAATCTGCTGCTGCGTGCCGTCGCGGACCGCCAGCGTGTGCGGCGCGGGGAACAGGTCACGGTCACGTACAAGCTCTACACGAACATCGAGATCTCGCAATTGCGGCATAAGAAGGACCCGGTCGCCGAAGGATTCTGGACGGAAGATATCAATACGGCGACGCAGTTGACGTACGGAAATGAAACCCTGAACGGGAAGCGATATCGGGTCGCCGTCATTCGTCAGATCGCATTATTCCCAACGCAGGCAGGAACGCTCACCGTTCAACCGTTCGAGATCACCTGCGGCGTGCTCATTCGCCGTCAGCGCCGGTCGAATGACATTTTCGATTCATTCTTCAATGACCCGTTCTTTCAGCAGCTCCAGTCGGTCGATCATGATGTGAAGGCGAACGCCTTGAAGATCACGGTCGATCCGCTTCCCGAAAGCGCTCCCGACGGTTATGCCGGCGCGGTCGGGTCGTATGCCTTCAACGCGACGATGGATAAAAACGTGGTCAAGGCGGGTGATCCTGTCACGCTGCGATTGACCGTGAGCGGGCGAGGGAATATCCGGCTGGTGACGATGCCGCGTCCGGCACTCCCCGGTGATGTCGAAGCGTACGAGCCGAAACTTGCCGAGGATGTGACGCGAGACAACGGGATCATCAAAGGAAGAAAGACAGCGGAGTATCTGCTTGTTCCCCGAAATTCCGGCGAGCGGGTCATCGAGCCGATGGTCTTCTCCTATTTCGATCCGGCGAAGAACTCCTATGCGACCATTCGGTCACCGCGGTTCGTCCTCACCGTAGAACCCGGAAAGACATTTGCGGCGGGAGAGGGTTCGGTCGCGATGAAGGAAGATGTTCGCCTGCTCGGGCAGGACATCCGGTTCCTGAAGCTTGAGCCGGGACGATTAGAGCGGGTGGATCGCGAGTCCGGGTGGTCGCTGGATTTCGTGGCCGCTCTGGCTTTTCCCCCGCTGATGTTCCTTGGGGCGTATTTCTACCGTCGGCGGCAAGATCGGCTGCGCGGCGATATGCCCCGATTGTTGTTCGAACGCGCCGGTCGTGGTGCATCCCGACGGCTGAAGCAGGCCGAGGCATTGCTCCAGAAGGGTGATGCCACAGCGTATCATGCGGAGATCCTCCGCGCGCTGACGAAATACCTTGAGCATAAACTGCACCTTCCTCCTGCGGACTTCACCTTTGAGGTCGCCGTCGATCGACTTCGTGCGGGCGGTGTGTCGGACGCAGCGTGCGATTCCCTCCGCTCGTGTGTCGAACGGGCAGAGTTTGCCCGCTACGCTCCCGGTGCGGACTCGACGCAGGCGCGGCAGGAACTTCTGCACCTCGCCTCGGATGCGATCACGCAAATCGAACGAATGTTCTCGAGGGGGGCAAAATGATCCGCGTCCGGCGCATCCTGATCGTGCTCGGTGGTCTGATAGCCCCGCTCTCATCGCAGACGGCGGAGGATATCTTCGCACGGGCAAACGAACAATATCGTGCGGGGCGGTTTAACGAAGCCGTTCAGTCGTACGAAGAAGTCGCTACCCAGGGATGGGTCAGTCCGTCGGTGTTTTACAACCTTGGAAACGCGTACTATC
>JBFYQI010000238.1:0-3117 GCA_041302875.1 Ignavibacteria bacterium | reverse complement strand
TTATCAGGAGTGCTGCCTTGGTGGCCTCTTTGCCGGCCGGAAAACAGAGAGCCGATATTATTCAGGCTCACTACAAGTGGCTCGACAGCAACATCTCTTCATCATATAAGAGTCTTTTTGGGATAGAGATGAAGTAGTAAAGAAAAAAGAGTGAGGTGTTCGCTTTCGCTCTCACTCTCACTCTTTTTTTAGTGGTGCCACTCGGAATCGAACCAAGGACACATGGATTTTCAGTCCATTGCTCTACCAGCTGAGCTACCTGTCCGAAAATTTCACAACTTAGCGAGTCCCGAAGGGATGAAGCTAAGTTGTAGAAATTTTCAGGATCCCGCATTGTTTGCGGGAGCCGAAAATCTCTCTGCCCGTCTCGAGAAAGAAGGGTATCAAGATTTCACGATCCTGCATTATCCGCGGGGTCAAGTCGACTTGCTTGTCCGAAGAACAGGAAAAGCGTGGTCCCTATGACCATTGGTCCACCATCCGTCGCCGATTGCTCAGCTAGGGATTTTTTAAGTTACGCCAAAAACGCTTTACAATCAACAATCACAGATCAAAAAATCGCAATTGCATCATCCGAGCACTCCACTCTTCTTCAGAACGTCTCTCGCAATCACCAAACGCTGGATCTCATTCGTTCCTTCGAAGATCGGATTGATGCGCGCATCCCGGTAATATCGTTCGACCGGAAGTTCACGCGAGTATCCCATACCTCCATGGATCTGCACCGCCTTGTCGCAAACGTCGACCAATCCTTCCGAGCAGAACAGCTTCACTTGCGCGGATTGCCGGGAGACCGATTTTCCCTGTTCGTACATGACGGCCGTCCGGTACACCATGGACTCCATTGCGTAGATCGTCGTGGCCATATCCGCCAGCATGAATTGGACGGCTTCGAATTGTGCGATCGGAACGTCGAACTGCTTGCGCTCTTTCGCATACCTGGCAGAGAGCTCGAGCATTTCTTTTGCCGCTCCGAGACACGCTGCTCCAAGTCCGAGCCGACCGGCATCGAGTGTCTTCATCGCAACGATGAATCCCCGTCCTTCTTCACCGATGATATTCTCTGCAGGCACACGCACGTTTTCGAATGTGATCGCATTCGTCATGCTTCCACGGATTCCCATCTTGTGTTCCGGAGGACCCGCGGAGAATCCCTTCCATTTCGTTTCAACGACGAAGCCCGTGATGCCGCGTTCCGTACGGGCGAATACCGATAGCACATCCGCAAGGCCGCCGTTCGTGATCCAGAGCTTTTCGCCGTTCAGGATCCATTCGTTTCCTTCCTTGTGCGCTCGTGTGCGCAAATTGAAGGAATCGGAGCCTGCCATCGTTTCCGTCAATGCAAACCCACCGATGTACGTGCCGTCTGCCAGGGGAACCAAATATTTCCGCTTGAGTTCCTCCGTGCCGCCCAAATATATAGCATTGGCGCCGATCGACTGATGCGCACCGATGAATGTCGCAGTTGCGAGATCGCCCCGAGCGATCTCTTCCTGCATCAAACAGTAGCCTACTTCCCCGAAGCCTCCGCCTCCATACTCTGTCGGGAACGACGCACCCAGAAATCCAAGCTCCTTTAGCTTGGCGATCAATTCCGCCGGAAGCTTCTCATCTTCATCGATCTTCCGGGCAATGGGCTTCAATTCCGTGTTGACGAAGTCCCGGACCATTTCCCGGAGCATTCGTTGTTCTTCGGTGAGCGCGTAGTCGATCTGCATACCTGCAAGTCTCCCAGGTGCGAGCCTGTGTTAGTGGTGATGTCCTTCGTGCTTCTGTCCGATGTAACTGACAATATCCTCACCGCCGTCCACGCCAATGACGTTTCCGCTCACCCACGAAGCCCCGTCTTGTGCCAGCAGGACGATCAACTTCGCGACATCCTCTGGTGTGGTCAGGCGACCGGCGGGATTCTTCTGCCGAGCAATATCCAACATGCCGATGTTTCCGGGGATCTTCCGAAGCGCCGGCGTGTCCGTGACGCCCGCCATGAGTGAATTCACAGTGATGCCTTGCAGTCCCAATTCCACGGCCAATTGCCGCGTGTGGGCCTCGAGCGCTGCCTTTGCAGCGGAAACGGCTCCATACGTCGGGATCGCCGTGTGACCGCCGGAGCTCGTCATGCTGAAGATCCGTCCGCCGCGCTTCATGAGGTGGCGGGAAACCAGACCTTGAGTCCAGTACACCAAACTATTCGCCATGACATCGAGCGTCATCTCCATCTGCGCCTGTGTGATCGAGTCCTCGGGTTTCTTCGCGATGAACGGCTTCAGCGTTCCGAAGGCGAGCGAATGCATCAGCACCTTGATCGTTGCATCCTTCTCGCTGTCAAATCGCTCCTTGATCTCATCGAGCGTCTCATTCCGTTTGATCGCATCGGCCGCATTGATATTGAAGAAGACAGCCTTGACGCCGGTATGCCTGATATCCTTGAGAAGCTTCTCCACCGTCGGCATCGTTGCCTGTCGATCCAGGTGCACGCCGAAAATGTTCATCCCATGACGAGCCAACTCCAAAGCCGCTGCGCCGCCAAAACCGCTCGATGCGCCCAATACCAAAGCCCAGTCGTGTGGTTTGAATCGTGTATCGGATTTCATCGGTCAATGCTCCTCGCTGTTGCGATTTTCAACAAAACATAATGTACTCCAAAAACGCATCGTAATCAATTCCAATATCATTCAACGGTAACGCTCTTTGCCAAATTTCGAGGCTGGTCGACGTTGCAGCCTCGTTGAATCGCGATGTAATAGGCAAGCAGCTGCAACGGGATGATCGTCAGGATCGGCGCGAGCAAGTCCGATGCGGCCGGCACGACGATCAAATGGTCCGCAAGTGATTCGATCTCCCCCTCTCGCTCGTTGACGATGGCGATCACTCGACCACGCCGAGCCTTCACTTCCTGAATGTTGCTCAACACCTTCTCATATGTACCGTCTCTTGGCGCAATGAAGACGACGGGCATCTGATCGTCGATCAACGCGATGGGACCGTGTTTCATCTCTGCCGCTGGGTACCCCTCCGCATGGATGTACGATATCTCCTTGAGTTTCAGGGCACCCTCGAGCGCCACCGGAAAATTGAATCCGCGTCCCAAGTACAGAAAGTTCCGCATGTCCTTGA
>JBFYQI010000375.1:0-4753 GCA_041302875.1 Ignavibacteria bacterium | reverse complement strand
GCGAGGGCGGAATTGCCCGCAGGAAGTGCGCGCTCCATCCGCTTGAGAAATGGTTGCCCCGGATCATGATAGAAGCGGAGCGTTTGCAAGATCTCATACACCGGCAGGTGCGGCAGGATGCGGTCTGCGATGTACGTCTCCGCGTCTCCTTCCACGATCGGCTGCCGCGCAAAATCGTCCAGAGCACGAAACAGCCCGGTCGTCAGTTGATTCACGCCGAGCACGACTGTCTGTGCTTGGTTGTGGGCAATGGCGCGCAACAGGCTGCCGTAGCGGGCGAACGGGATGGTCGCCGCGATCCGTTCGAGGATCCTGCTTCCTGGCTCTTTCCCTCCTTGTGACGGGCGCACCGTTGGACGGTCACGCAGCGGCGGCGTTGTCCGTGCGATGAAGTAGGAGATGAGATGGATGCCGACCACGTCTTCTTCCCGTCCGTACAGGATGCGGCGGAAGTTTTCGGTCAGGATCGGAAGGAACTGCTCATACGCGGCATCTCGCGTACCGACCGTGAGGCGCTCGAGTGCCTGCTCGCCCCGATGCGATGCGTGAATGCGGCTCTCACCGATCTCCTCCGCCGCGCGGACGAGATCCCGATGATGCCGGCGTTGCGCATCCGCAAGATGGAACAAGAGTTGAGCGTGATCATGTGCGGACAGGAATCGCATGCGTTCGGCGATCGTACTCTGCAGCGTTCGAAGTTCGCCGCCCGCAAAGACGCCCAGCATCGGCGTGGTGGCATAGCGGGTGCTCGTGCGCGTCGAGGCTCGCAAATGTGAGTGGAAGCGCTTCTGAGCGTCCTCCGTTTGCACGAACGCCGGCGTCCCGCAGACGTCCGAGTAGTAGCCACCTTGCCGCTGCATCGGTTCGCCGCTTCCCATCTTCAGCCGCACGGAATCTGCCAGATGCCGCTTGGCGAGCCAGAGGTGAAGCTGCAGTTTCGCTTCGCGGTACAGTTGCGCCCCGGGTGCTTGTCCGACCTGCTGGCTAAGGTCGGACCCCGCTATGAAGACTTCGGAGATGACCTCCGCAAAGCGCTCGTTCGTTCGCTGGTCCATGCGCCGGCTCTGGAGGGCGTATTCCCAGACCTTTTCCAGGTACGATCCGAGATCGCGGACCGAACCGCTGTCTTCAAAGAGCGGCACGAGGCGGATCGAGGGAAGCGTGGCATCAGGATGGTCGCGCAGGATCTGTTCCCGGCGCGCGCGCATCTTCCGGTCGAGCGCGATGAGTGCATCCGGCTTGGTTGACATGCTCAGCTGGAGCGCAAGCACCATGCCCGGATTGCCGAAGCGCGCCGCGACCGCGTTGATCTCATTGATATTGAAGACGGTCGTGTCGATGGCGAAGGGATCTTGCGCTGTCACCATGTTCTGGTGGATGCGGGGCGTCAGAGCGAACCGCTTCAGCAGATCCCGCGTTGTGACGGCTTCGCGCAGCAGTGGATCATCGGTCGTGTGTTCCGCCAGCCGGGGGATCCATTGGTGGAGCGATTTGCGGACGCGTTTGTTGAGCGCGAAATAGTATTCCATCGCCTCGATCCGCTTCCGTCGCAATTCCAGCATGCGGCGCTCCAGTCGGTCATTGTGGTGCCACAAGCTTGTGACGGGATCGCGCACGACCTTCAACCGTGTCGCTATTCGTCGCATCCGGCCCGCATCGAACTGGTAGGGGAGCACGCCGCGATACCGCCGCTCCAATTGATGCGTCAATGTGGTGATCTCATTCAGCAAGATGAGGAATCGGCGCGTATTGTACGGAAGTCGTTCGAGTTCCGCACGCAGGCCCGGTTCGATCCGCACGACTGCATCCCGCGCACTCAGCTCGACGAGAAGCCGCGACATGCGCCGGACGTTCTCGATGAGAACGGAGGCGACCAGGCGGTGCCCTTGGCCCGACGGCCGATTGCTGCCGTCCCAGTCCCCCCAGAACGAAAGGAAGGAGGGGGCGAAGTTCGCGCCCTGCAGTTCGGCGAAGAGTTCGGCCTGGATCTGAGCGTCGATGTCGAGAATGACCTCTTGCGATTCGTCGCCGGAAGTGATCGCCACATCCAGCCCAAAATATTCGCGCACCAGCATTCGGGCCGCTTCTTCGACGGCTGCGTTCCGCGGGGAATCGGATCGCTGAATCGCAGCAAGAAGTCCGTTCATGGCGGTTTCCGCCTGAAGGGAATACATCTGCGTCGGATGGACTGTGCGATCGAACAAGCGGTGCTGGAATGTGTCTTCGCGTCTGCGGAGATCGTCTTTGTAGAACTCCTGTTCAAGCGTTTCGATCAATCCGCGCGCGCGGTCTCCACGGGCAGCGAGCATCCATTCTCGTGCGATGCGGTCCTGATCGATGGCGCGCTGTCTGAATACTCCGAGCCGTTGCGGAAGGTACCGCTCGAGGAACATCCGGCGATGTTCTGTATTCACTTCGATGCGACTGAAGAGGGGGACACGATGCAACCCGGAGAGTGTCGCCTGTGTGAGACGTTCTTCGATCGTGCGCCAACGCCTCTCGATCTCGGAGTCGGATGCGAGCGAGCGGCGCGCGAGAAACCGCCGCTTCCGATAGTGTGCTTCCTCTTCGGCGATGAGCCGGTTCAAGTCGATCAGGACTCGGCGCGTTTTGGAACGGAGGACGTCGGCGCCGTCGGTCCCCCCAAGAGTCAACCGGAATGCCTTGCGCCCCGTTTCGAATCCCTGCTCCGTCCGTGCGAACGTCGAAAGCGGGATCATGCCGATCCCCTGGCGGGCAAGGCCGGCGGCGATCCAATCGAGCGACAAGCCGGCCGGGAGACGATTGATGTGCATCAATGGATACATGCTTCCCGTCGGAGGGAGGATATCGATGGCGAATATGTTCCGGTCCGGGGGGAGTTGCCGCAAAGCGTCGCCGATGGCTTCCATCCTGTCAGCGAAGATGCTGTTTCGGAGCCGCCAGTACGCGCGCGCCACGTTCAGTCCGTTGCGGTAGAAGAGAGTGGTGAGAAGCAAGGCGCCGATGTTGGGAATGATCGTATCGTTCAGTACACGGAACCGCTCCCGCAATGCGGCTTCACGGATCTCGACGACGGAGAGCCGTGCTCCCGCAAGACAATCGGTCTTGGACATGGAATGCACGGAGATCAATCGCGCAGATTGCGCGGAAGTGATCTGTCCGGCCGCGACCATTTCGTTCGCATGTTGCCGAAGCGTCAGGATCTCCGGCAACGCGTCGACGGGCGCCACTTGATGGTATGAGAGGTCGTCGATCACCCAGACATCCCGTTCGAGCAGCCAGTGCAAGAGACGACGGACATCAGCCGGGTTGAAGACACGACCGGTCGCATTGTGCGGATTGTTGAGAACGACAGCACTTTGTTCGCGCCAGTTCGGGTCCGCGGTCAGTCGCGATTCGACCATCCGCATGATTGCCGCGCTGTTCAATCCGAACACCGGCGTCAGCGGAACGGCGTGCACAGACGGGAAACAATGCTCGTAGGTCCAGCTCAGGTCGGGGATCACCACCTCGCGGATGCCGCAATGAAATCCCAGCAATCCGAGCGCTGTCCGGGACGAACCGCTCACCACGACGCAGCATTCGCGCTCGTATTCGGGATGATGACCGGCGAAGGCGGCACTGTACGTGTCCCGCAGCGAGTCGATGACATGCCGGTCGTCGATTGATTGGAGGATCGCGGTCGTCAGCGCGTGCGGCTCAACAGGGAGCAACGTCGCCTGTGATCCGAGGAATCGGCTTCGCTGAACGGAAGCGAGGCGGGTTTCGAGCCGGGCGTTGACAGACTGCAGAACGTGTTGTGCACTGTCAGCGGCCGCATGGACCAGGCGCTCGATCCGTGACTCGGAGCGCCGGACGATGGAAGAGAGGGCCGCTTCGCCAGCAGGACGAAATCCGGCAGGCTCAGTGGGAGGCTCGATCGGCAGATCCCGCCATTGTTCAGCGGCCGCGTCGTCACGAGCGTTCGCCAGCAGATGTCCGAGGAGCACGGACTCCGAGGCCGACGGTGTGCCTTTCAGTTGAAAGTGCATCGTCTCGATCAGCGACAGGTAGTCCGCGTTCCCTGCCACGAAGAGCAGCGGGAACGACCGGAGACGCGGACGGAGAATCCCTGGTGTGAGGAATCGGATCACACGATCGACGAGTTTGGCTTCACGGGCAAGCGACAGGTTGTTGGGTGCATCATTCGCTTCAACAAAGAAGAGCGGGGTATGCAGACTGAGCGTCCGAAGTCCTCGTCGCATCTCTTCCGACGAAACCGATCCGAGCACCACGAATGCGGGAGTTGAGGGATGACGCCCGGCATATTGCCGAAGCACTTGCAACGCTGACGTCTCCGAGTCGGGGAGCGGCTCGCAATTGACCCCGTCGAATGACGCGAGATGGGACGGGAGTCCGAGGTGCCAGAAGAACACGTGAGCGGGGCGACAGACGAGGTATCCCGAGAGCGCGTGAAGGAAGACGCGGAGTGCTTCGATGATCCCGCCCGAAGCGAGAATGATCTCCCGTCGGCCGGTCGTTCTTCCGAGATCGTAGGAAAGCGGTTCGGCCTGGTGTTGGAGCCAATCGACGAACGCGAGAACCGGAGGGGGCGGAGCTGTGCGCGAGAATCCCCCGCGCGGGAGATACGGGGCGCTCTGGCGAACCAGTTGGATGAAGAGGTCGAGCGTCGGCCGATCTTCCGTGCTCCAATCGAGCGCATCCAGAATTGCATCGGGATCGTCGATGGTCAGTTCTTCGGCACGGATGTCGAGCCCGAGGATGGCGCGCA
>JBFYQI010000235.1:0-2924 GCA_041302875.1 Ignavibacteria bacterium | reverse complement strand
TGGATCGGCTTTGTCCTGGACACGAAGGCCCGTCCGTACTGCGAGGCACTGATGAAGGAAGGGATCCTCTGCAAGGAAACGCACGAGAACGTCATCCGCTTCGCTCCGCCGCTGGTCATCACCAAGAAGGAGATCGACTGGGCGATGACGCGGATCGAGAAGGTTGTGCAGCGATTGGATATGCAGTAGACACGAAACTGAAAGACGTCACCCTGAGCCTGTCGAAGGGTGACGCAAGGTGTTACGAGGGTCATGGTTCGACAGGCTCACCATGACCGCATCGAGTTTGGAGACCACATGAATCGCATCAACACCATCATTGTGGGGGCCGCCGGGCGCGACTTCCACAACTTCAACACCATCTATCGCGACAACGAGCTGTATAACGTCGTCGCATTCACGGCGGCACAAATACCGGACATCGCCGGCCGCAAGTATCCGGCTTCACTCGCCGGCAAGCTGTACCCCAAAGGCATTCCCATTCACGAGGAAAAGAACCTCGAGGAATTGATTCGCACGCTCGAGGTCCAGGAGGTCGTGTTTTCCTACAGCGACGTTTCTTACTCCCACGTCATGAGCGTTGGGTCTCGTGTCACGGCTGCCGGAGCGCATTTCAAGATCCTGAGCGCAACGCAGACGATGCTGAAGAGTCGGAAACCGGTCGTATCTATTTGCGCGGTCCGAACGGGAAGCGGAAAGAGCCAGACATCTCGGAAGACGGCAAAGCTGTTGCAGGAGATGGGGTTGCGCGTCGCCGCGGTCCGTCACCCGATGCCGTACGGCGACCTCGAGAAGCAGAAGGTGCAGCGGTACGCATCCATTGCGGACCTCAAGAAACACAACTGCACCATCGAAGAGATGGAAGAGTATGAACCGCATATCGTCAACGGTATCATCATCTACGCCGGGGTCGATTATGCGGCGATCCTTGAGCAGGCGGAGAAGGACGCAGATGTCATCATCTGGGACGGCGGGAACAATGATCTCCCCTTCTTCAAGCCGGACATTCATATGGTTGTTGCGGACCCGCTGCGCGTCGGGAATGAGTTGTCCTACTATCCCAGCGAAGCCAATCTTCGCCTGGCGGACGTCGTCATCATCAACAAGATCGATTCCGCCACGCCGGATCAGGTGAACCTGCTGCGCGCGAACATCCGCACGGTGAACACGCACGCGCAGATCATCGACGCGGCTTCACCGATCAAGGTCGAGAAGGGAGCACAGATCAGCGGGAAAAAGGTGCTGGTGATCGAGGACGGTCCAACCTTGACGCATGGGGAGATGGCGATCGGCGCGGGAACGGTAGCGGCGCAGAAGTACGGCGCCGCGCAATTGATCGATCCGCGGCCGTACGTGACGGGAGAGATGAAGCGGACATTCGAGACGTATCCGAAGATCGGCGTTCTCCTGCCGGCGATGGGCTATTCGCCGAAGCAGATCAAGGACCTCGAAGCGACCATCAATCGCGTCCCTGCCGACGCGGTCATCATCGGAACGCCGATCGACCTCGCGCGCATCGTCAAGATCCGGAAACCTGCCTACCGTGTGATGTACGACCTGGAGGAGATCGGAGAACCGAATCTGAAGACGGTGCTGGAGAGATTCCGGAGGAACGCGTAGGGAAGCAAGAACCAAGAGACAAGATGCCAAGAGCCAAATGAATTCAAGAACCAAAACGCAAGGGCCAATTCCTACGTCAGAATCCGTGTCCATCCGCTTTCATCCGTGGACATCCGTGTTCCGCTTCTAACAGAGTAGAAAAGAAAAGCCCGGCAGGTTTGTTCTGTCGGGCTTCTTTGTTCGACAAGCTTAAGCTTGTCCAACGTCCTTATCAAACACTTCCGGATACAGCCGCTTCGCACATTCCGGACAGAGTCCGTGGCTGATCACGGCTTCCGAGTGCTGCATGATGTACTGTTCAAGGAAGTTCCAGTACCCCCGGTCATCGCGGATCTTCTTGCACGATGAGCAGATCGGGATGAGCCCTCGCAGAGTCTTCACATTCGCGAGCGCCGCCTCCAGATTCGCGATGAGATTCTCACGTTCCCGCTGGTTCTTCCGCCGTTCCGAGATATCCATGACGATGACGATCATCCGTCTCCGGCCCTCAAGCGTTCCCGGAACAACCGTTGCACGGACGAAGGTGTACATCGGCTCGCCACTAAAGACCGTTTCTGCGACCTCGGCTTCGTGATGCATGGCCCCTTCTGCCAGGCGCATGATGAGCCGCCGCATGTACGGTCCGGGTGGCTTGCTCTTCAAATCCTCAAACCGCCGGATCAATTCCTCTTTGCTCTCCGCCTTGTAGAGATTCACCGTCGCTCGGTTCACGTCAATGATGCGGATGCTCCGTGCGATGCGCGCCACCTCGTCGGGGTGGCTGTCAAGATAGGCGACAAGATCTGTGTTACCGCGGGCTCGAAGGTCGTCGAAGGCGCGATAGACGTCTGTGACATCCTCTTCCCAGATCGAGAGCGAAGAATCTTCGAACAAGCTGCGATACCGACGCTCGCTTGCTTCGAGTTGTTGCTGCTGATCGCGACGCCGGCTGATGTAGAACGAACGCTGAACGATCAGCGCGCCGCCGACAAACGCAACGAGAATCAAGAACGCAGTGCTGCGGTACCAGGGGCTCGGGATCTCGATCGCAATGGATGTTTCGGGCCCGGGTTCTCCGAGCCGATTCTTCGTTTGCAGCACAACCGTGTGCGAGCCGCTCGTGAGGTCGATGAACACGCGTTCCTTCGACGCTTGCCAAGATGACCATGCTCCTTCGTTCAAGCGTGAGCGAACCTGGATGCTGTGGATGGGGCTCTCCCCCCAATACGGAAAGACATTCCATCGCAGCAATGCGGTGTTCCCTTCAACGACCGGTCGCGCCGGGACGATCTTCGGAGCCGGACCTCGGGCGGCCGCTCTGTCGA
>JBFYQI010000222.1:0-2849 GCA_041302875.1 Ignavibacteria bacterium | reverse complement strand
ATTGCCCCACCCAGAGCGTGACGCCCGTGAGGCTGATGTCGTCGATCGATGCGAGATCCGCCTGCGTGCCGTATTCAACCCCATCCACGTAGCGCGTGATGTCTCCACTGCGGTCAAACACAACAACCACCAGATGCCACGCGCCGTCGTTGATCGCAGCTCCGTCATCGGCGGTGACGGTGTCTGTCCCGTCGTAGGCGGCGGCGATGAGCGAGCCATCGGAATCAATGCCGACATACCAGTAGGCGCCGGAGCCGGCGTAGCGCTGAATGATGCGGTCGGATGTGCCGGTCGTTTTGATCCACGCCAGAACGGTGAAGTCTTCATTGGAATTCATCCCAGCCGGGCTTGTCTTCGAGAGATATTCCGATGATCCGTCGAGGCCGATCGCGCGAGAGACGATGCAGGTCGCCGTCGTGCTGGTGTAGACCTCACCGGATGAGCCGCCGGAATTGAATTTCGCCGTGGCTTCGCGGAGGATCAGCCTGGGCAGGCCAATTCCTGAGATCGATGTGAAGGTCGGGTTGGCGGTCATGTCGTTACCTCGATATACCGATGGGTCAGGTCGCTGATCAGCTCCAGGTGCGAGACTTCGTGCAGGAGATCGACGCGGGCACGGCGGACAAAGAGATGAGATTCATCGAGTCCCCGGATCTGCTTCAGGAGTTTTCCATCGCCGAGTGCGTGACTGATCCCGCGCATGGACAGGCTCACCCTGCGCTCGGGTAGGAAGAGATTCTGGAACCAGTCTCGAATGCGCTTTGATGTGGAGTCTATTCCCGCGATACTGAGGTCTTCCGCCTGGCCGAAAAATATCGCTTCCTGCTGGGGCGTGGATTCGATGTCGTTGCCTTCGGAGTTTCGGAACTTCAGCGGTGCACGATCGTCGAATATCTTTCCCTGCGGCATGGTCGTCCCGTCGATCGCGCTGTAGCCCGCGGACCACTGCTTGGTCGCGTAATCGTAGCGCACCAGCGTCGCCTGGCGGGAGATCACATCCGGGGAAAGAGTGGGATGGATGAATCCGGCATCTTCCAGCTCGTTGATGTGGGCCGAGAGCGCGAGCTTGAACCATCCATCCCCTGCACTTCCGATCTCGTCGTTTCCTTCAACCGTGGCGATGTGATACAGGTCCCCCCGGAAGAAATGCAGGTCGTCCATGAATCCCCGGTAGACATGACGCCGCACCACCGGTGCATTCAACTTGGGAATGGAGAGCGAGACCGTGAAGTAATCTCCCCACGGCACGGGAAATAGGTCCGGGTCGGGAAACGAGAGCACGGAAAGACCTGATGCGCCGGAGAAGCTGCCGTCGGCATATTCTCCGAACACCACATACACGAAGTCGGTCCAGTCCAGCTCTGAGAGTGGAATCCCCTGGAACGCTGAGACGTAGCTTGTGAACAGGATCTTCGGCGCAGGCGAGGCGCTGTAGGGGCCGTAGGTTCGAATGTAGTCGTACGCGGATTTATCAACGAAGGCGATGCTGATCGGTTCGGAATCAAGAACGTCGGCGCTTTCGTCTGTCGTCGCGGGGCTCATGGGCAATTTTCTCGGCACCAGCACGACCGCATCGATCTGGGGCCGATAGATGAATTCATGGTTGAAACGCCGCATGACGGACTGGAAGACGTCTTTGAGCGAGATCGAGCGTCCCAGATTGCACAGGCGGGCGGAGTCGAGCACGGTGTAGTCGGCGAGATACAGGGTCGGGACCCAGTCGGCCAGTCCGTAGCCTTCCCAGGCGAGTTTGTTTCCGCGAAGCTTGAAAGTCGTGGGAACGGAGACTGACAAGGCGACGCTGGGATAGAGCAGCGCGTCGGTGTATTCTTCCAGGAGATCGGTGAGCGGGAAAGTCGTGTCGTTGGTCGATTCAAACGCGGCCTCGTAGGGGTAGATCTGTGCGGCGTTCTCCCAGAAGGTCTTCATCACATTGATGGCGGTCAACGTGATCTTCTGATCGTGCACATCATACTCCGCCGTTGCGGGCGTCACATATCCCCGGAATCGGCATACCATGGAGTCATCGTAGATGCACATCTTGAATCGGTCGGTCGGCTGAGCGGCGACGAATCGCAAGCGCAGGGAGTCGTCTAAGTCAGAGAGACGCACAGAGACGTCCCCGGTCACGGTCTCAAAGTCGCCCCGTTCGTTTTCATCGGTCAGCTCGAATGTCGCCGTCTCGTCGATGAGGTGCGTGATGTCAACCGGCTCTTCGTTCGTCCGTATATTTGCCAGCGTAATCGTCATATCCGCTTGAGCTGCATGTGGCGTTCATAGCCGGGCATCTCCACCTTCAGCCCTTGGCCGAGCGTCACAGGGTTTTTGAGGATGATCGTGAATTGCGGCGCCGCCGGGCGCTCCATGATGACATCCGGCGAGGGGGAGTAGTCCTTCTGGCTACCCAGCAATCCGAACAGGCTTAGTCCTGTTCCAAAGATGTTCATAAAGCTTGCGAACGGTGAACCGCCTTCCTTGCTGATCTGATTGAGCGAGGCGACGAGGTTGGCGATCAGTTTTGCGGCTTGGGCCATCTTGCCGAGGAACGAATCGGCTCCGACGCCGATCGCCGCCAGCCCGTTTGCGAGCACATCGAATGACTGAATGAGGTTGGCAAGCGCCTGCTGCTCCTTGCGGAGAATATCGTCCAGCGTCTTTCCCGCATCCTGTAGGCTCGCCGTTTTCAGTCCGCTTACGTCGGCGCCCGTCGTGGGGGCGAGGTCGAACTTCGTCCCCTTGCTGATGAACTTCCCTACTCCCGGACGGGCAAGCGGATTCATGGTCATCGCGTAGCCCAGGCGGGATTGTCCGTAGGCGGAGATGTTGCCGTTTGCGTCGTAGAGGGGATT
>JBFYQI010000213.1:0-6166 GCA_041302875.1 Ignavibacteria bacterium | reverse complement strand
GCTGCGCGCCGCGCCCCGAACGAAAAGCATTTTGAGGTAATTCCACGTCGGAGATGGTGAGAGTCAGCAAGGTTCGGGATTTCACCGTGAGCAGGATTTGAGCGGTAGCAAGCAGTACATTACGACGGATTGGAAGGAACTACCAAGCTTTTCAGTTGGCGAGAGATTTGTTCAGGCGGGTTCTTCCCAACTTCTGTGGAAACATGTCGCACCGAACTTGAAGATTATCGTAATGCGCGGCGCGAGGTGGTTAAGAACTCGATCATTCGTCAACATACATTCACCAGGAAGCAACATTCACTGAACCAACGACCCCAGCATAACACGGCGCTCAAGCTGGCGGCGGCGCTTACTGGTCGGTAACCAATTTGCTAAGCGCCGCAGCTTAGCGCCAGCACGTTAGGGGGCGCGCATGTCAAGGATAACATGAGCCCATCCGAACTCGGCCAACTTGACACTCCCCCCGCAATTCGGTATCATTCATGTGTCATCGCTCAGGGGAGCGTGTGCGAATGGACCGAAGAGAAGGCCTTTCTTGAGCGCATCTGCCTGCGTACGAGAAAGGCTTTTTCATGCCCTCCCATCAGAACCATCCATTGGTGACGATATGAAATCCTTCATTACTTTGTCGCTGATTTCTCTCTTCCTCACTTCATTCAATTCCTGCAAAGACACGCCACCAGGACCGTCATCCCAGCTAGATACGACGAGCCACTCGTTTACGTGGGAAATAACAACGCTTGGCGATCGTTCAAGCAGTGTGCTTTATGATGTAGCCGTCATCAACGATACGCTAGCGTACGCCGTAGGAGAAATCTATGTCGCCGGGGAAGCACAGATCTATAATATGGCGAAATGGGACGGTACGGCATGGATCCTGAATCGTGTTTCCGTGGAATTCCGAGGCGACACAATCATTCCACCGCTTGAAGGAATTTCCGCATTTTCAGCTCGCAAAATCTGGCTTGTAGGCAGCCTTCCAATTTTCGGCGATGGCAACAATTGGCAAATGTTTGATCTCCGTACGACGGTTGATCCGAATCTTTCTCTCTCAAGAGCATGGGGCCAAAGTAGCGATGAGATGTATTTCGTCGGAAGCAATGGATCCATTGCACATTTCAACGGCACAACTTGGACGAAGATCGAAAGTGGAGCGACCGCGGACCTACATGACATTTGGGGATCACCTGATGGATCTGAAGTATGGTGTTCAGGATATTCATCGAATTACGATCGAGCGAACCTCCTTCGAGTGCGAAACGGCATAGCAACAACACTGTGGGAAAGGACTGGCATCACCGCTTCTCCGCCGTTCGGCTACTATGTCAATAGTCTCTGGGGCATGGCCGATCTTTACATCGCCGCGGACCACGTCTACCGTGCCCGCCAATGGAACCTCGACCAACTCGACACGATGATTCCGCTTCCAACATTTTACTATCGATTGCGTGGGAGCGCTGCTAACAATCAATTCCTTGTCGGTGACTATTCAGAAATCTGGCATTACAACGGAGCAAATTGGAAGGAAATCATCAAGGGAAGTTCCTCCCAACCGCTGTATTCAGTTGCCGTATCGCGTCATGTCGCGATCGCTGTTGGGCGTGATAATTCGTCACTTCCTGCAAAGGCTCGAATCGTTCTTCTTCGCAGTCAATAACTCCTCACTCACCATCCACAGGGGCACGGCCATGAAGACCATCGCTGTATTCGTTCTCTGCGCGTTACTGCATTCCGAGGCTTTTTCTGCAGGCTACGAAGTCATCTTCCACCTGCGCGGTTTCCCGACAGGTCAATCCGCAACCATCAGGGCTCAGCTGTCGGGGAATGGTTACAGTCTTTCAAGCAGCGGCGGGTCCCAGCGTATTGTTCCGATATTTTCGTTTGACGACACCATCCAACTTCCGGGAACAAAGTACGGTTGGGATTCTCCGGACAATCAAGACCATTCTGGTGAAGCTCCGATACCATGGGGAGGCATTCAGTTCACCGTTCAGTGGTTCACGAGGGTGAAGCATTTTGACATTTCGTTCCTCGATGAGCGATGGTCCGGAGATTCCGAAACGTATCCATCGCATGACACGCATATCTACATCGATTGGGCGAACGACAGCTTGTTCTTCGTTATCGTTGATGGTAATCCTGAACAAGCATTGAGCTTTGAAGCCGGCTACTCGATTGCCAGCCTTTGGGATGCTTCGGATCCAGTTACCGGCAATTTCGGCCAGGCCATCAAACTCTCCAATTATTCTGGAACAGAAAACATTGGCGATCTCTTGAAGCTTGGGACAACGAATGTTCCTTCTGGCGAATACGGGGTGGCCGCGGCAGGTGCTTCTTCCGCTGCAATTTCAACCGCTATTGAACGAAAAACAGTTAACGACACGGTGTTTAAACACCATGACTGGAATGAATCCGCCATCCGTAACACACTATCAGACGCCATCGTACCGACGCCAGGCAATAGTATTCAGGACGCACATTTCCTCGCCCTTGATCCGGTCTCACTGGGCAGTACATTACTTGAAAACACGGGACTCACCTCTTCCGTCCAATTTCTCGACCCGTGGTATCTCAACGCACAAGGGCAACAGACCGGACAGGAGTGGCTCACGGTCTCTTCGTCAAATCCGCCTCGCGGAGCATATGGCCAATCAACGGGAGGTGTCTTTCTGAATCAAAATCTCACCTTCGATCCTGCGAAGCCTGTCTATTCCCTAAAATCCCCCTCCACACAGTCCGACATGAGTGGATTTACAGGATGCTTTTTTCGGTGGGACTATTCTGATGCCACGGTTCAAAACGCCAACTCTCCCGATTCGCAAGGAGTGGTCTTCACGCATCCGAACGCTGTCGTGACAGCGATATACAAAGCCCACCTCGGCTCGAATGTTTCCTCTGTCTCTGCTTCAGGAGGCGCCCGGCGTCATGCGATCGGGAGCGGCAGCTATAACGTCCACGCCGTGTATGAGTCCGCCGGCGAGGTCTGGCACACACGCCAAGTGAACGCGAATTCCTGGCTCCCCGAGAAACGTGTCAGTGCCGGAACCGGCGGCAACTCCAATCCGTCCGTTGCCATCGATGAAGATGGCGTGATTCTTTTTGCCGTATGGGAACGCCAGAGCGGTTCCACGAGAACGATCCTCGCCTCCCGCTGTTCCTCAGACGTCTGGCAGTCTCCTGTTACTGTCGCCTCCTATTCTGAGAACTCCTCCTTCGCTTCCCGTCCCGTGATCGGATTTCATTATGGCCAGCCGTCATCGATCCTTTGGGTTGCCTACGCACGAAGCAACGGATGGATCTATCTGTCAAACTCTACGAACAATGGATCGAACTGGACGTCGAATGGGTGCTATGCGGGCGTGAAGCCCAGTCTTGAGAACAATTGGTCCTCCTTGCCCCTCGCATTCCTTGAAGACGATGAGGTCTATCTGACGACATGTGAATGGGAATCCGAACAAGAGCTGGAGAAGGCCCTCGGGAAGACCACCGAGGATCCTCCAGAATACTATGAAGTCTGGCAGAACCCTGTTCTGCTCACCGCCAGCACCGAGGCATTCTACAGCGGACAATGGAATGAAGGTGAACTGATCTGGAATCAATGCCTCGATCCGCAGGTTTCTTACAACGGTTCCCGCATGCATGCGACATGGCTTCAAAATCAGATGTATCTGATCGACGATTTCGCCGCCGATGTGAAATATCTCGTTCACCAGAGCCGCGATGCCTACGGAAATCTCTCCGCCGGCACGGCATGGCAGTTTGAATATTGGGAGGATGTGAGCAATCCAACTATTGACCGCGTTCCCCGCATTGCGGCCTCAGTTGGTGGAACGCTTGCCTACACACTCGGAGATCAGAACGGGAGCTGGTCCACCTGGGACTCCTTCGGTTCCGGCTCAAATCCCACATTTTCCTTGAGTGCTTCTTCCACCTCTCAGTACTTGATGAGCACGACCGAAGGCTCGCTCTATCACATCAATCCGGGAACTATTTCCCTGGCAAAGTCCACACGGAATGACGTTGAGTACGATTGTGCGCGCGTTATCGTGGCGGTTGATACGTCAACAGGTGAACAGTTCAGCATCCGGATGTCTGAGCCTGTCATCTCCGGACGGAAGGTTCCGTTTGCCGCCATCAACGATACGCTTCCCGGTATCACATCGCGCAATTTCCTCGACTTTTTGGCAACTGTTCCCGCCAGCATTCAATCTGATGCCGATACGGTCTCGTTCTCGCTCGTGGTCTCGGGCAAGACGAAGCGCCAGATGGATATTTCCCTCTCCTCCGGTGTGGAAAGCGGTTCCATGACTCTTGGCACTCTATCGAGCATCGAGGCCAGTCTCTCGAAGATGACAACTCATCATTCTGTGAAGTCCGTTCTCCGGGGACTCAAAGGCCGGTCCGTTTCCCTGAAGGCTGCCGGCGGCTTAAAGGAGGAACTCGGTTTAAATTGGGTCTTCTCTGTGGTTCATGTGTATGATACACGAAAGGACAAGTCAGCACCCGCGATCGATGCGCCACTGACCGAAATGACCGCGGCTCTTCCAGAGAAACTGAGCCTCACATCGTATCCCAATCCATTCAATCCTGAAACGAATATTGCCGTTCAGCTTCCCGTTATCAGTGAGATCGATTTGCGCGTTTATGACATGCTCGGCCGGGAGGTGATGGTACTTTCAAGCGGAATGAAAGAAGCGGGAACACACATGTTCACGTTCAACGGTGCGCGGCTTGGCAGCGGTGTCTACTTCTGTCGTCTGATCGCAAAGAGTGATGGCGGCAAGCCGATCCAGCACACGCTCAAGCTGGCGTTACAAAAGTAGTTCCTTCCTCCTCGGGGCGTGCATGCATCGTCAATGTTCACGACCATGCGCGCCCCCTAACAATCGCGTTCAAGCTGACGCGGAAGCATTCGCATATGAGCTATTACAGATCAACGAGATGAATATCGCGGCACCATCACACACCATTCACGCATTCACCGGCGCAGCTTAACGCGGGCACGTTAGGTGGCGACCTCGCACTGAACACAGAATGAATCGATTACTATTTTCCATGATTGTGCTTCTCTCCGTGTGTTCCGCTCAAGCGCAACAATCTGAGCCATCGGGACGATTCGAGCTCATGGGTAGCATTTCCTATGACGATGCTGTCTATTTCCCGAGAGGTTGGGATCCCGTTGGCTCGCATAAGATCCATACGCTCAGACTTGCACCAAGCATCGGCTACTTCTTTACTTCAAACGTCGAATTGCTATTCGATATCCGATTCAACATTGAAATCACCGATCGTAGTGACGAACAGTGGTATCATGCTGGATTTGCGCTAGGCGCGGCTTACAATGTTTTTGTCGATTCCACGATCGCGCTTTGCGTCGGTTCAAAGATTGGAATGAGTTGGCCCCGAAGAGAGACCTATTTCACATCTCGCTGGGACAGGCCGGAGTTTCAATTTCCGGAGGTCTTCGCTGGCGCTCGATTCTTCTTGTCAGAGAATTGGAGCCTGAACATCATCGCCGACTACACTAAAAGCACGATGACTGATGAATCGTTCCCGTGGGACTTCCAAGAACGGACAACTGTAGCATTGGGATTTTCAGTGCTCATGTAGATGGCTACCCCTAATATCTATGCGAACGCTTAAGCAATACGCTCTGCTGACTCTGCTCCCACTGTCGACGATCTCGCAGCTATCGATGGGACAACTCGCTGATTTATCAAACCGCATTGAGCTCAGGGGTGACGCTTCCTTTGCAAACACGAGAGTCGGCATCAACCCCTCCTCGCAGTTCTCTTCTTTCGGATGGTTTCAGCAGATCGAATCCTTCTCCTTCACCCCCGGAGTCGGCTATTTTCTTTCAAACAATATCGAACTCCTCTGCGAGTTGCGATATGATTGGAGCAGATGGCATTCCGGGGATTCACGATACACGGCTTGGGGAGAAAATTACCAGATAGGATTCCTCGTCGGCATATCCTTCAGCTATCGCGTCACATCGCGCCTCATGCCATTCATTGGCCTAAACGGAGGAATGTACTGGCCGCGGCGCTTTGGTACATACGATCCGTCTTCGGATGATCCCCCATTCTTGGGTTTGGATGAACCTGTGTACTTGTTGCCGATCGTCCGCGTCGGAAGTCGCATCTTTGTCAAGGATGATTGGAAC
>JBFYQI010000210.1:0-3732 GCA_041302875.1 Ignavibacteria bacterium | reverse complement strand
CCGAGGCTTTCCATTTTCTGAGACTGGAGCAATCGCCGTTCCAGATTCAACCGTTCTTCTTCAGAGCGCTTTCGGTCGGTGATCTCCTGCGCGAGGTTCTCGTTGATGTGCTGGAGGTCCGCGGTCCGTTCCCGCACACGGGCTTCAAGTTCTGCATTCGCGTTCCGCACCCGGTCCCGTTCGTGCGCAAGGTGGTGCGTGAGATAGAAATCACGACGACCGTTCTTTTCGCTCACGTAGGAGCTCATCATCCCGATGATATTCGCCGCGACGAGGAAGAAGGTGTTGCTCACCAGGACGTCGACAGGGATGCGCGTGAACAACGGAGTGGTGAGTTGATAGAGCAGAACGACGATCCAGCCGGCAACACTCGCCAGAATGAAGCGCTGACGCGCGAGTGAATATCCGTACATAAAGACAAGGATCAATCCCGCGTAGTAGAGGAACGAGGTCGGCGGCGGCGTGAGCGCAGTCATGACGATGAAGCCGCTGCCGGTCACAACGACCATTCCCATCATGAGCCAATGGATGTACCGCCATGCATTCCGAAGATGGGAGGCCAGCAGGACGAGGAGCGCACCAGGGCAAAGGATGGCGAATCGAATGAGCCACAGCGTGTACTTGTGGGTCGAAAGCAGATAGGCGTCGAGGATGCCGAACAGGCCGATCAGGATCGTGCCAGAGATGAGCACCAGGCGGATCGGAGGGATGGAACTCCGCTTGTACCATTCCAGGAATGGCTGTTCGAGCGACGCGTCCTTCCCCGTGAATGCGAGGGTGAACGCGTGAACGGACATATGGGGTATGTCTGTCGGGTACGGCGTATCAACATCCGGGCGGTGTGCAGCCCGATCTACGATCTTCGATTCCATCTGGAGGCGGTCAGTTGGAGTATGGGTGATTGTTGAAGCAATTCAAGATACGGATTTGGAGAGAGAACGTGAAGGATTTCCTTCCTTTTGTAAGAGCATTCTAACGCGGTGCCGACTCGGATGTGAGATTCATCACTGATGAACCATCTTAATAAGAATTCTGTTATACTTCAGCAGGAAGAACCCCTCCGGCAGCGAAAGGACCTTGACGTGAAACTCCTGACGGCCGATATGAAGTTGGCCGAGATCGTGCACTCGAACTACCTCCTCATACCCGTCCTGAACCGGTTCGGCATCCGTCTCGGCTTCGGCGAGAAGACCGTCCGCACCGTCTGCAGGGAACGCCGTATCAATCTTGAGTTCTTCCTCGCCATCGTGAACGCGTTCAGCAACGAAGACTTCTTTCCGGAAGCTCGTCTCCGTACGGTGAACGTTTTGACGATCGTCGACTATCTTCGCACCACGCATGCCTACTACATCCACGCGCAGATCCCCCGCATCGAGCGGCTTCTCCGATCCCTCGCACGGAGCAAGACCCGCAGGACGAAGGGAATTGTGCTCGCACAACGATTCTTCCAGGAGTACAAGCGCGAGCTGTTGGCGCACCTCAAGCGGGAGGAAGATGTGACGTTCCCGTATGTCGAGCAGGTGTATCGCTTGCACCGATCACGGCGGTCCCGCGGGAACAAGGATCTCTTCGCGCGGTACTCCATGCAGGCATACGAGGAGGAGCATGACAACGTCGACGAGAAACTCGACGACCTGAAGAACATCCTCATCAAGTATGTCTCGAGCGGCCCGGACGATGACACGCTCAACACCGTCATCTTCGAGCTCTTCCGCCTGGAACGGGACATCATCGACCACACTCGGATCGAGGACACGATCCTTCGCCCGATCGTCGCCGAGATGGAACAGGCCATCCAGCGCACCGCACGGTGATCGCATGGCCGCCAGATCACACATTCTTCTCGTCACACCGAACCGGCTCGTCGGCATTGGATTGAAGAAGCTCCTGCTGGAGTACTTCTCACCGCTGGACGTGTCGATCGTTACCGATCTCGGCGATGTCCCCGAACTCCGATCCTTCGATGTGGCGTTCCTTTCCTCCGACTCCTACGTGCTCTATCGCGATCGGTTCACTGCCCTTGCGACGTCGCCGGTGATCCTGACCGAAGGGGTGGGTGTTTCGGAATCGCGGGAGATCCCGTTAACACTGAACGTGACGGGGACGGAATCCGAGATCGTTGAACAGGTGCAGCGGGGATTATCGGCCCACCGACCGGGCCGCGGTCACAGCAAGGCGGAACATCTTTCAGCGCGCGAAGTCGGGGTATTGCGACTCGTCGCTCGCGGCTACCTCAACAAGCAGATCGCGGACAAGCTCTCGATCAGTCTGCACACGGTCATCTCCCACCGAAAGAACATCACCCGCAAGCTTGGCATCAAGACCGTCTCGGGCTTGACGATCTACGCGATGCTGAACGGGCTGGTCAGTTCGAAGGATGTGGGATGAGGGGAACGGGTGCCAAGATCGCAAGAGACAAGAGCCAAACAAGAACCAACGGCCAATTGCCACCCCGCCTGCGCGACCACCGTTGTATTGTCCTGACGGGCAGGTCGCTCCGGCGGGCAAGGAGCCAATCGCCAAAAGATAACCGCTAATGGCGGTGTTAGAAGCGGAGCACAGAGGGTCAAAGGGAAAGACGGACGCACACGGATACAAGTTTAAACATCCATCCGTGGCTATCCGTGTTCGTCATTGAACGAAACAGAATACATTGAACCTGGCTTATGTGTGACCGATGTCACACACAAAATTTCGCTCTGGGTGTTCTAGTTAGTAGCTGTCCAGAACATCCATCAACAACCAATTCGGAGTTTTCATGAACCGCCTCGCTTCATCGTTCATCGCCGTTTTCTCCGTGTTCATCCTGGTCGGTTGCACTCCGAACAGCGATCCCGCTGCTTCAACATCCGGCACACCGGTCCGGATCAGTTTGTCCCTCGGCTCTACGGATGCCGGAATGCTCAAGAACTCTTTCACCGATGCGGCCGATTCGCTTCAGATCGACAGCGCGGTGGTCGTATTTTCGCGCATCAAATTCACATCGCGCATTGACAGTGTAATCGTCGATTCTACCGGCGAGGACATCGGAGAGATCGAACGTGAACTGGAAGTGACCTTCCGCGGACCCTTTGTCGTGCACGTTCAACCGCAGTCGGTCGTTTCCTTTGCGAATCAGCGCCTCCCTGCCGGCAACTACGACGGCATCACGCTGAAGGTGCACCGTCTCATTCCGGGAGAGCGCTACGACGACAGCCACGAGTTCAACGGACGAGGCCGAGGTGCGCTCGATACGCTTGCCTATGGTGCAAGCCTCCTCGTTTGGGGAAAGGTGCTGAAGAATGGCGAATGGGTTGCCTTTAAGTTTGCCTTCGATGGCGAGTTGCAGTACAAGCTGCGCGGCAACTTTGTGGTCGGCGACAACGGCACGATCGACATCGCGCTTCGCTTCGACCCCGCACTCTGGTTCCGCGATGTCCGGAGCGGAGTTCTTCTCGACCCGACGGATCCTTCGCTCCGAGGCGAGATCCGAAAGGCGATCCAGCGATCGTTCATGAACATGCGCGGCGGCCGGGACGGCAACCGGGACGGCCATCCTGACAACTGACGCAGCGTCTGATGATTCAAGATTGCGAGAGGGCTCTTCGGAGCCCTTTTTATTTTAGTGGGGGGGCTTGGCCGAAGCGCTGGTCGGGAACGTGGTCGGGACAATGGTCGGGCCTGTTGCTGAAGAATTGGTCAAGAATGGTAACCGGGTAACTATCCCGGTCATTGATCGGGTCATTAACCCGG
>JBFYQI010000370.1:0-3998 GCA_041302875.1 Ignavibacteria bacterium | reverse complement strand
GATCGCCAGGAGGATGAACAATCCCGAGGGATGAATCTCGTTGATGATGGAGGTCTCGACCCAATACTTCAAGCTCATCAGGGCGCTGATGGGAAGGAATCCCTCGACGCCAGGCGGACGTTCCATGAATGCGGCATTCCCCCCTGCCTGTCCCCAGCGAACGAAGAGCGCAAACTCGATCCCGATCCAGATGCAGAGGAGCGCGAACGCGAACTGCACCGTTGTCCGCTGCAGCTGCGAATCCTGCTGTAACCTCTGCCACAGCCTCTTCCATGGATTCCCCTCCCGACGAAACGGATGAGGAAGCCGGCGAAGTTCGGGCGGGATCTTCGATGCCGGCTTGGTGATCACAACCTCTTCGCGTCTCATATATCAGACCTTTTACTCTGGTATACGTTCAAAAAAAGAGGCGAAAGCCCAAGGATCACGGATGGTATTCCGGTTTCTTCATGGCTTTCGCGACATCAAGGATATGCTGGCTCTTGAGCGTGCGGTGGATCTCCGTCCGGATCTCTGCCCAGTGTTTGTGCACGGCGCATGGTTTGCTGTCCGAACACGATGGAAATCCCATGACACACTTGTGCAGCAGGTCAAGTCCGTCGATCGCCTCGACGATGTCAAGCAACGTGATCTTTTCTGGACTCTTGGCGAGCGCGAATCCGCCGCTCGGTCCCTTCTGCGAGGTGAGCATCCCTTTGTTCGCGAGGTCCTGGAGGATCTTCCCGAGAAAATGATACGGGACGCCGAGCTTCTTCGTCATCTCCTTGATGGACGTGTGTGTCCCCGGAGGTTTCAGCGCAAGATACGAAACCGCTTGAAGGGCGTACTCACATTGTCTGCTGAAAATAACGCTCATTGTATTTCAGACATTTCACTCTTAATATAACATTTCCCAACACATTCGTCAAGTCCCTATCGTACGTGCAGGAGCATCCGCGTCGCAGTCTCTTCCGCATGCCGTAGCACCGCAACATACAAACCGGAAGCCCTTTCCTCAGCCCTCCATCGGAAACGCCGGATTCCCTTGGGTTGCAAACCTTGGGACAACACTGCGATCTCCCGCCCAACAAGATCGTAGACCCGGAGATCCACATGCTGTTCCCGATCAAGACGAAACTCCACTATCGTCTCCCCATTGAACGGGTTTGGATAGGCATCGAGCGTTCCTGATTCCCGTACATCGTTTCCTCTGGTATCGTCAACCATGGTGACCGCGCTCGTGTCGAGAACCAGTTCAAGGACCGTCGCAAGAGTCGCTTGCGTGAAGGCACGCATCAGATTCCCGTTGATCGTTCCCACGGCGTCCGACGAACGGTGATAATGCGGATTTGCCAAGTAGTATGTGCTCGACGCACCCACGTTCGCGCTTTCGATGAGCAGGATCGCAGGAATTGACTGGTCCCAAAAGGAAGCGTGGTCGCTCCATCGATTCGCGCTATACGGCGGCCCGGGCAGCATCAGGTCGACGGCGTACGTCCCGACCGTGGAGCGAACAAGATCCCCGAGCCAGACGGATTGCGAATCCGCAACGATCTCTCCGTACTGAAAATACTGATTGTACCCGATCATGTCCAGATTGACCATCGCCCGCACTGTTCGTCCTTCCTGACGCAGCCGTTGTGCAAGATGCCGGCTCCCATTCAGGTATGAGGCGTATCCCGGCGTCGTTCCCTCTTCGGCGGCAAAGAATGCGAACAATACGCTCCCCCGCATCATGGTGCTATCCCAATTCGCGCTGAGCACGCGCGCGATCTCCAACACACCCGCCACACCGCTTGCATTGTCATCCGCCCCCGGCGCCGACATCGATTGCCAGTTGTTCTGCCAATCCGATTCCCGTCCGGCCTGACTATCATAGTGTGCACCAACAACAACGATGTCGTTTTCTACACCTCCGTTCAGCTCGCCCGCGACATTCATGAGCGGTTGAGCATCGAATGGCTGGATCGCCAACACGAAGAACGAGTCCCGCTCCACGCTGATTCGGAGTCGAGACTGAAGTTGACGTTCAATATACTTCCGCGCACTGTCGTTTCCCGGAGTGAAATTCATGCGGGACTTCCATCCCCCCGCATCACTCAATTCAGCGACATGTTGGACCAGGCTGTCCGCCGATACTTGTGCGATCAGTGACGACACATAAGGGCGCCCCTGCTGCGCCACCAAGGTCGCCGAGATGAAACCGCACATCATCCATACAAACCGGAAGACGGTTCGGATGCTCTTCGGTTTTTCAGAACGGAAATTCTTCAAGTTCTTGTTTACCCTCTTGTACCGGAGTCGTGTCAGGCTTCTGCGCCTTTCCGTGGACCGCCGAAGGAATGACATAGATCGCCTTGCGCGGCTTCGTGGGACACGCGTGCTCGCACGCGCCGCATCCGATGCATAACGTATCGGTCACGACGGGGAGCAACACCTTCCCCTCCGGGACCATCTTCACTGCCTTTGTCGGACAGTGTTCGGAGCACGCGCCGCAATCGGTCTTCTTCGTGACAACGATGCAATCCTCCCGGACGAAAAATGCCCTTCCCAGTTGTGTGAGCTTCTTCTCCGCCTGCGGCAAGGCTTGCAGCGCGCCGGTCGGACATACGTCTCCACAGACGGTGCAGTCGAAATTGCAGTAACTCGCGGTGTAGTTCATCCGCGGTTGGAATAATCCCTCCAATCCGTATTCGAGCACCGACGGATACAGCACTTGCGTTGGGCATGCGCTCACACAGAGATGACATGCCGTGCAGAGTCCCGTGAATCGCTCCGCACTCCTCGCACCCGGTGGCGAAACAGGATGCGACCGACTCTCGTCGTAGGTCAACGGCCTGCCTGTTGCCGTCGTGTCTGCCGGTGTACTTCGCACAAAAGGCATCGCCAATGTGGCGAGAGCGGAACGTCGACCATCATCCAACCGTTCCGCAGTCCTCCGCTTCCAGACCGGCTCAAACGAAAGTCCGACCGTAGGACACGCATCGATGCAATTGAAACATCCGACGCACGCCGCGAAGTCGACCGTCTTTGATGCGCTGTGAATACACTCCGCCTTACACACGCGCTCGCAATGGCCGCATTCGTTGCATCGCTCGTGGTCGACCGTGATTCGGAAGATCGAGACGCGGCTCAGGATCCCCAGCAATGCTCCGGCGGGACAGAGCGTGTTGCAAAACAGTCGTCCGCGCCAGAAGGTCAGTGCGCCGATCCCAACGATCACCAGAACCGGGATCGTCATCGCGATCAGATCCGCCACGCGCCATGGAAGGTGGACCAGCAGCGGCAGGCCCAAGCGATTGAAAAGAAATGCTGCGGCGTTGTTCAGTGCGACGGCCATCGGACCGCCAACCGTCGACACCACCCGGCCGTAGGTGCTGAACGGCTCCAGAAGATTCAACAGCAGGAAGCTACCGGAAAATGCGAGGACGACCGTGAGCGAGAAGACTGAATAGTGGAAGAGTGGCGGCGGCGTGTGATAGCGGAACCATCTGCGGCCCGGGAATTGGCGGCGGAATCGAATCACCAGATCCTGGAGGATCCCAAGCGGACAAACCGTCGAACAGTACACTCGTCCCATCAGAATGGTCAGCAGGAGCACGGGGATCAATCCGGCAAGGGCGATGACTGTTCCCCCCATCAAGCGGACGACGGAAGGAACAAGTTGGAGCGGAGTGAGGATCGGAGACAGGACGGTGCTGATCGCTGACCCCGGGACCAGGAAGATCAGCGTCAGTGTCAGTCCGAATGCGGTCGCAACGACGAGCCGCGCGATCTTCAGCGGATGAGGAGCCTTCTTCACAGCGTGATGCGTTCGATCGCGAGTTTGTCCAATTCCATCGTACCGACGCCTCGTGCCGCGGCAAGTTCGATATGGCGCACAGCCGACGGATCCAGACCGAGGAGTTTCGCCCCCGCCGCATCGATCGCGACGATGTCCGTCGAGAGAAGTTGGGCCTTCATTGTCACCACATCGCTCACTGAAACGCCCCGCGGTCCGTTTCGTTTCATGACCGCGT
>JBFYQI010000193.1:0-15069 GCA_041302875.1 Ignavibacteria bacterium | reverse complement strand
GAGGCGCGGCTCCTGACGCCGACGAAGTCCGACCAGTGGAACGCTGATGCAGCGGATTCCATCCGCCAATGGCGATACGCGCCGTTCGCTGCGGACAGCGCATCGGCACTTCGATGGATCCGGAATACGGTGATCGTCCGTTTGGAGAAGCCGACCCTCATGAATATCGGCATGCTGAGCGCATCGCGCCGCGAGGAGGCGGATTCCCTCCATGCGCTCTTGCGCTCCGGAGCGTCATTTGACAGCCTCGCGATCTCCCGAACCGGAACTCGCGGAGCCGCTGCGTGGTACTTCCCCTCGATCGACCTCTCCTGCTATCCAACGCACATCCGAGAGGTCATCGCGCACCTCGATGTCGATGAATGCACTCTGCCGCTTCCGCTGGGGGATCAGTTCTTCCTCTACCAACGCTTCGACGACGCGTACATTCCTCCTATCGGGCACTGAGTTCCGGCTTCGCAAAGCTCAGCGTCTTCGGCTGGACGAGCCGTTCGAAGTCCTGGTAGCTCAACCGCACGAGTTCCCGATGTGATCCGGCGTTGAAGGCGATCTCCTTGTCCTCTGCAAGCGACTTGGAGACGAACACCTTCATATTGAACAGATTCCCGAACGGCGGCATCGCTCCCACCTCGCAATTCGGGAACTGGTCCTTGAACTCGGTCTCACTCGCGAGTTCGATCTCCTTGGCCCCCGTCTCTTCCTTGAGTCGCTTCAAGTCGATCATCTGCGAGCCCGGAAGCACGGCCAGGGCCATCATTCCATCCATCCACACCACGACCGTCTTTGCGATCTCTTTGCCGGGGATGTGTGCCGAGTGGGCGACCTCCTGCGCCGTGAAAGCGGTGGAATGCATGTTGATCGTGTACTTGATGCCGTTTGAATCCAGATAGTCGGACAAGCTCTTGAGTATCATGGCGCCCTCCTCCTATGGTACCGTAAACCTACTCATCCCACCTCAGAAACGCAAGCGCGATCACTCGGCCCAGTTCGTCCGACTGGAACATACGCATCGGAAATCCGTAGAATTCCTGATGTGCCTGTTCCATTTCCTTCATCTTCAGCCGGAGATACTCGAATGAACTCCTGCCGTTCTCTCACCCTGCTCCCCTCAGGGGGCATGCTCGCTCTGATCCTTCTCCTCCTTTCCTCAACCCTCCCCTCACTCAGCCACGCGCAGAACGATGCCGTTCTCTCCCTTCGGGATTTCAGCACTGAAGAGGTCAAGGGGACGGGGTTCACGCTGTCCCGTCGCGCATCGATCACGATCTCCGCATTGGGGGGCGGCGCGAAAGTCTCCTGGGATGATCGCGATGAAGAGGATGGAGATCGCTCGAGCGCCATGTTCGCGTCGGGTTGGATCATCAATGCCGATACGCGGGACATTGTCTGGGAAATGACGCCGGAGAACACCTCCGGTTCGACCAAGCGACGCGAGGCGAATGAGGAGCTCACGTTGGAACCGGGCTCGTACGAGGTCTACTTCGCCGCGTATGGCTATGCGCGCCGCTCGTCCATGATCAACTATTCCATCAACATCGATCGCCGCGATTCACCGCATACGCGTCGTCACAAGGGGATCGGCGATTTCTTCAAGGAACTGTTCGGATTTGGCGACGAGTTCTATGAAGAGTTCATGGATCTCGCGAGGCACGAATGGGGACTCACCGTCACCGCGAATGCTTCCGACCGTTCCGCCATCAGTACATTCACTGCCCCAAAGCGGAATCCTGCGATGGTCTTCATGGTAGGAGCGGCGGAGGACAACGCCACGACGACGAAGTATTTCTCGCTGTCACGCGAGACCACGCTGTCTCTCCGCGGACTCGGCGAAGGACGGCGTCGCGACGGCATGTTCGACTTCGGCTGGATCACGAATGCCGAAACGCGCAAGCGGGTGTGGGAGATGCGCGCCGAGGATTCCGAATATGCCGGCGGCGCTGCGAAGAACGTCTGCGTGACCGGCGAGGTCCGTCTCCCGAAAGGAAGCTACGAGATCGTCTTCGTGACCGACGGCTCGCACTCGCCGGTGGATTGGAACGCGATGCCTCCTAGCGATCCGCTCTCCTACGGGATCACCGTTTCGGTGACGGATGCACGGGAGCGGTCAGCGGTCTCCGTGTCGGACGCGCCTGCCGCGGATCAGAATGTCATCGTCGCGTTGACGCGGATGCGGGACGACGACCTGCGGAATGCCGGATTCTCTCTGACGTCCAGCACGAAGGTCCACATCTGCGCGTTGGGGGAGTCCAGCGGCCGGAAACGGCTGGCCGATCACGGTTGGATCATCAACACGAGGACGAATGAGCGCGTCTGGTCGATGGAGGATCGCGAAACGCTTCACGCGGGGGGCGCATCCAAGAACCGCATCGTCGATGAGATCATCACGCTCCCCAAGGGGGACTACATGGTGTACTATCAAACGGACGATTCCCATTCCTACGAAGACTGGAACGGCGATCCGCCGTATGATCCGTCACGTTGGGGGATCACCGTGTCCGGTGTCGGTCCGGGATTCGACCCGAAAAGCGTCAAGACCTTCTCCGACGTTCAGGATGAAGGGGTCATTGCTCAGCTCATCCGCGTCAAAGACGACCGGCATGCGCGAACGCGATTCACCCTTGACGCGCGCACGCGCGTACGCATCTATGCGATCGGCGAGGGATCGGACGACGACCTTTCCGACTACGGATGGATCGAGAGCGCAAAGACCGGGGACCCTGTGTGGGAAATGAATTCAGAAACAACGGAGCACGCCGGAGGGGCGCGGAAGAACCGGAAGGTCGTGCAGACGATCATGTTGGAGAAGGGAGAATACGAGCTTCACTTCCGGACCGACGATTCACACGCGTATGCAGAATGGAACGACGATCCGCCGCACGATCCGGCGCATTGGGGAATCACGCTTTACAAAGAGCAGTGATGAGTTCGGAGGTGGGAGTTCGAAGCTTGCCTGCCTGCCCCGCTGTACGGGGTCCCGAACAGCGGGACCGGACAGGCAGGGATTTCGAATTTCGGAATCATATCTCGTACTTCGCACTGAGCCAGTCGTAGGCGGCGTTGATCTCCTTCGTCTTCTCCTCTGCCAATTGCTTGAGCTCCGGACCGAGGTGCTGAACTTTGTCGGGGTGATACAGCGCCACGGATTCGAGATACCGTGAACGGATTTGCGACTTCGTGACCTTGCCGCTCAGCCCAAAGAGACTGCCGTAGTACTGCCGCTTTTCATCATCCGTCGCTTCCGTCGCATCGAATGTCCGTGAACCGCCTGTCCGACGATCCCGCCGTTCGGAGTTCTCGTAGCGGTCGGAACGTTGGTGACGATCCTGCCGGTTGGAGTGCGAATGCCAGGAATGGAATCTGGAAGAGAACGGACCGGCGAGGGCGAGGATTCGGGCGTACAAGTCGCCTTTGGTTTGCCCGGTGTTCAGCAGGTAATCCGCGAGCAGACGGTTCAATCCCCGCCACTCCGTCCCCTTGCAGCGATGTGCCTGTTCAAGCAGCTGCTTTTCCACCGTGCTGCGATACGCATTCGGACGGAGGCGCCGGAATCGATGGTCGCGGTCAACGATCGCCGTCACAATAGAGAATATGGGGGTGATCTTTTTTTGTCGCTCGGGTTGAAGCGCGAGGGTGTAGAGGACGAGAAATTCGTTCAGCGCCAGCTCACTGGGTATTTCGCCGCTGACTGCGGGGTCGCAGGCAACGCATTGCAGATGCCCGTGGATGACCCGGATGAACTCCTCGAGGGCCAGCGAAAGACTGACCCCGTACATGCGGGCACACAGGACGCTCGCCGCCGGCTCCGCATAGACCTTGCGCGTCGATTGCCCCGCGGGGGTGTGCATCCAGATGGAATTCGGAGATGAGAGCGCCAGTTCGCTCTGGACCGTGCCGAAGACGCTCCACATCTGACGGTGCAGCTCGTCGTAGATGGTGTACGATTCACGGTATCTCCGCTGGCTGATCAGCAGATCGGCCACCTGTCGCATTCGCTCGATCGGGTTCATAGGCCTCAGGTTCTCCCTCCTCGTTCAAGGTCTGCTGCCGTCATGATACGAAATCCCCAGCCTCACCGCCATACCTGCTCTAAAAAATCGGTCATGCGATCGACCGTGATCTCGAACCACGGCCGGAACAACCAGAACGGGTGCGGAGTATTCGGGATTGTCAGGGAATCGCACCGTATGCCGATGATCTCCCATACATTGAAAGATACGCAACACTCTCGTCTGACACAAAAGCTGGATCCGCCACAGTCTTACTGGCCCAAGGCCATCCGGGCAGAAGCCGATTTCGCCGGACGCGGTCCGGGGCCGGCTTCATGATCCGAGACCCTGAATTGCCCGATGAGCTGCTGGAGATGTTCTGTGAGCCTGTTGAGATCCTCCGCCGCCTTCGCGATCTGCTGCGTTCCGATCGCCGTCTCGTTCGTCACATTCGTGATGGATTCGACATTCTTGGCGATCTGTTCACTCGCCGTGGATTGCTGTCCGCTGGCGACGGCGATCTGTTTCACCATGTCGGTCACCGTATGCGACACTCCGACGATCTCCTTGAGCGACCGCCCCGCCTTGTCTGCCAGCTTGATGCCGGCTTCCGTCTGCGCCGTCCCTTCGTGCATCGACACGACGGCTTCCTGCGTGTCCTGCTGGATCTTCTTGATCATGCCGCCGATCTCCTTCGTTGCCTTCGTCGTGCGCTCGGCGAGTTTGCGGACCTCATCCGCAACGACGGCGAATCCGCGCCCTTGCTCTCCCGCCCGCGCCGCTTCGATCGCAGCATTCAGCGCCAGGAGATTCGTCTGGTCGGCGATATCTTCGATGAGGCTCACGACCTCCCCGATCTGATCGCTCGACCGTCCAAGCTCCTGCACGGTCACTGCCGTCTTCTCGACCACCGCGGCGATGCGCTTGATCCCCTCGACGGTTTCCTCCACGATCTTTCCTCCCTCCACTGCCGCATCCCCCGCCTGCTGGGCGGTTTCCACGGTCTTTGCAGCGTTCTGCGAGTTCTCGACGATCGTATTCGCCATTTCTTCCACCGCCGAAGCGACCATCTCCGCTTGTTCCGTCTGCTGACGCGCCCCGGCCGCCATCTCCTCCGTGCTGCTGGAGATCTGGCTGCTGGCGCTGGCAACCGATGACGAGGCTTCCGTCACCTGCTCGATGGTCGCTCGCAGGCTCTGCACCATTTGATTGAAGGAATCCGCAAGCGAACCGATCTCATCCTTCGTTTCCATCTCCATGGTCACGGTGAGATCCCCTTGCGCAACCTGGTCTGCGTTTTGCGCGAGATGCCTGACCGGGGCGACGACGCTACGCATCACTACGAAGCCGACGATGATGATGCCGAGGGCACCCAGCAGGGATATCCCTGCGATCCACCGCGACTCCGCCGCCACAGCAGCATCGACCGGCTCGAGCGACATCTGCACTTCGAATGCGCCGTGCACCTCTCCTTCCTTCCATCCCTCCATCCGCGTCCCTGTCGGGTCGAGTCCCTGATCGTTCTTCCACAGCACCCTCGACGTGGCAGGATCACCGTGACAAGCGAGACACTCGGTGGTGAGTCGGATCGGCCGGAAGTACCGGATCGAGTTGGTCTTCTCATCGTTCGCGAAGTACTCCTGCTGCGCGCCGGATTCGAGTTGCCTCAGCACATCTGCCTCGAAGGCGTCGGGCTGGTTCTTCGGATTCCGTGGTGAGAATTTTGGAACGCGAAAGACCATGCCAAGTTCATCCGCCTTCTGTTCGGCAACCTTCATCGCGGCAAAGACGGGAACGGTGTACATGATCTCACTGATCGTTTTCAGATCCTTCCGGAACACGTTGTGCGTATATTGCTGTGCCGCGTACTCCCGCGCCGATTCCGCCGACATGACCAACGCCCGGGCTTTTGCGACGAGCGCTTCCTCTTTCTCCGTCCGGTACGTTGACGAGAAGAACACGTAGGTCGCAAACGCGATCAGGATCGACACAACGACGAGCGGATACACGATCTTCTTCTGAAGACTCCACGAAGCAAGCAGTCGATTCATGACACCCTCAATGATGGATAGAGAAATTCCAGCCCCTTGACAGAAGGAAGCGGTCTATCGGTGTCACATGAGCCATGCCAGCCGCGGTCGTCAAGCAGTCCACTTGGTCGGCCAGGCGACAGGGAAAACAGGCTGAAAATCGCAGTCTTCGAGGAGTAATTGGCTTATTGGAGGCCATGCAGAGGCACGAAATGGCCAAGATGGGCCATTTGGCCAGGATGAAGCAGGTGCAGGACTTAGATGTGGAACGATGCGCTCACGGAAGCAAACCAGTTCCGTGGGAGCCCAGGCTCAAGAAAGGCGTCGCTCACTGGATTGATGTAGGCGGAGGAGATGTGCGGTCGGTCCAGCAGATTGTTCAGTCCGCCGTCGATGCGCAGAAGCAGCGGATCGAATGACCCGACATAGGCTGCATTCAGAGATGCAAGCCAGGATTCGGGGACGATGTGGAAGTTCGCATCGTCAGCGGGATACGACGAAACGCCGTCCACGCCGATCTCGGCTCTGAAGCCATGGAACGGATTCACGATGAACCGTGCGGAGACAACATGCGACGGGATGCCGGGGACTTCCTTTCCGGCGAAGTCGCCCAGCTCGTTCGAATACTCCTCGTAGCGGGCATTCATGTACGTGTATGCGAAACGAACGCCCCAGGGTTCCTCTGCGTCCATCGTCACGCTGGCTTCGAACCCGTAGCGCCGGGATTGCCCCGCCGAGAAATAGTACGCGCCGCCGTTGTAGGGGACGATCTCATTCGCAACGCCGATGCGAAATAGCGCGATCGAATACTCGAGATGCTGACGGAGCGCCTCCAATTCCTCGAATCCCTTCCATCCGATCTCGATGCTGGTCGATGTCATCGGCTTGAGAAGCGGATTCATTCCTGCAGACGTCAGAGTCGGAGGCGGATCGACCTCATTGAAGGCCGGAGCTTCCACACCACCGCTCACGCTGACGTATGCCGACTGTCTGTCCGCCGCGCGGAACAGTAGCGATGCCTTCGGTGTAAAGCGCCGCAGCGTGAGTTCATCTTCCACGGACTCCCTGAGGGCACCGGTCGGATTCTCCTGCAAGCGGTAGTCCAAGAGGTCCAGGCGTCCTCCCACGTTCAAGCGCAGAGCTGACGTCAGGCGGATCTCCGTCTGGAGGAACGCTCCGGCCGTCGTTGCCGCTTCTCCTTTGTTGGTCCGGAGCGAATCTCCGCGTTCGCCGTGGGCGAGAGAATAGAACAGCGAGGGACCATCCTGCGACGCAACGTCCACGCCCGCGACGATCGAATGGAGGAGGCATGCGGAATCGCCTTCGGTGAATGTGTACACCCCTCCACCGCCCAGGTGAACCCTGGAAAATTCACGGAAGGTTCCCCGTTCCGAGCGGATGAGCGACTTCGGCGAAACGAAGGCGATGACATTGAATTCGTGCCCCCTCCACGGGGTCGTCGTCAGATCCATGCTGAAGCGGGCGATCAGGTTCTCTCGCCGTTCGCGCCGCGCGGCATACGCGGGATTGGCCTGGGTCGGATCGGCAGCGACTTGCGCCGGCGTGAGAGGACCGGGGATGGCGAAGCGGCTGGACACACCGGAGGCGATGAACCGGAGTCCGTCTCCGTCGCCCCACGTCACGGCGGCCACGGCACGCGCATGGGTTGATGCGGCATCCGAGTTCTTCCTCCATCCGTTCCATTGAGAACGATTGACCGCGATGGAGAACGGCACCGATGACGCACCAGAAGCGGCCGAGAAGCGCGTTTGCTGAAGGCCGAACGCGCCCCCTGCAAGCGACAACTCGACGGCAGAATGCTCGCTCGGGCCGTGCGAACGAAAGTCGATCACACCGCCCGATGCGTTTCCGAACAGCGTGCTCGCATTGCTTCTGTTCACCTCGACCCGCGAAACGCCGCGGATGTCGATGAGGTCGAGCGCTGTCCTGCCGTCCGGTTCCGTTTCCGGGATCCCATCGACAAGGACCTTGACGCCGCGAACGGTTCCAGCGTTGGAACGATCGCCGTTGCCGCGTGCGCCGAATCCGCGTATCGTAAGCCGAACATCGAATGCGCCCGCACGCGTCTGCGCCAGCAGTCCCGGCACAGCCGACAACGCATCTCCCACGGAGAACCGCCTCACAGAGGCGGCACGGTCCAGCGCGATGACACTGAACGACATGGGGATATCGAGTACGTTGCCGCCTGCGCGTGATCCGGAGACGATGACTTCCGGCGCGTGGTAGGTCTTGATGGTGTCAACGTGCTGCGCGAAGGAGAACTCGGCGGCGAAACAGAGCAGGAAGGAAATGCATGACCGGAGCGGCATCCGTCCGGGATCCCTTATTTCGATTGGACGTGAGGCGGTTCTTGATTCAGATGGAGCCAGTACTCCTCGACCCGCCGCACCACATCGAGAAATTCGGTGAAATCGATCGGCTTGCGCAGATAGCTGTTTGCACCCTGGTCGTAGCATTCGACGAGATCCCGTTCCTCCGTCGATGTGGTCAGAACAACAACCGGCAAAAGTTTGGTCCGTTTCTCGCTCCGGACACGCTGGAGCACGTCCATCCCGTTCTTTCGCGGAAGGCGGAGGTCCAGCAGGATCAGCGACGGCGTGAGCGGACCCTTTCCGGACACGCCCTGGCCGAAGAGGAATTCGAGCGCCTCTTGTCCGTCGCGGGCAACGACAACTTCATGGGGAAAATTGCTCTTCTTGAATGCACGCAGGGTCAATGCGATATCGTCGCTGTTGTCTTCAACAAGGAGGACGACTTTCTTATCCATGGGATGCCTCAGTACGTTGCGGTAATGTGAAGCGGAACGTTGCCCCTCTCCCCACTTCCCCTTCGGCCCACACCTCCCCGCCGTGGCGGTGAATGATGCGCTTGACGATCGACAAGCCGATCCCTGAACCTTGGAACTCCTCGTGCGTATGGAGCCGCTGGAAGGGAGCAAACAGTTTCGCCTTGTAGTCCATGTTGAACCCGGCGCCGTTGTCGCGCACGACGTACACCATCTCTCCGTTCATGAGTTCGGCAAGGAATTCGACGCGGGCGTTCGGCGTCTTGGCGCTGTACTTCCAGGCGTTGCTCAACAGGTTCTGCAACACGATCGTCATCATGCGGGGGTCGGCCGTGGCCGGAAGCGTTTCGGGAGCGACAAACTCGACCTTGCGATCCGGGTCCAGGCGGCGCAATTCGGCCTCGACCGCGCGGGCGATCGGGACGAGGTCCATTGTGACCGGTTCGATCGCATTGCGGCCGACGCGGGAAAGCTTGAGCAGGTCATCGATCAAGGTCGCCATCTTTTCGGCCGCAGCCTGTACGCGACGGAGATAGTCGTTCCCTTCATTCCCCAGGTGGTCTGCGAATTCCTCCTGGATCGCCGTGCTGAATCCATGAATGCTTCGCAACGGCGCACGCAGGTCATGCGACACCGAGTAGCTGAAGCTGTCCAGTTCCTCGTTCGCGGCCTGAAGCAACCGAGCCTGCTGCTCCAGTTCCGCCCGCTGCGCCTCGATCTGACGGTTTTTCAGCTCGAGTTCCGCGTTGATCCGGCGGATCGTCTTGTAGTTCCGATAGAGAAAGAACAACAACACGCTAAGGATGGAAGCGGACACGAGGACCACGGTCAGCATCTGCCGCTGCCATTCGATGGTCGAGGACTGCTGCTTGAGCACGCCTTCCTGCTCCTCGATCTGCCGGCGTCGCTCTTCGATGACCTGCTGCTGCAGTTGAAGCGTCGACGTCTGATCGCGTACCTGCTCCTGCTGCTTTGCGATGGTGTCCGCCTGGGCACCGATGGCCAGCGTTTGCTGGCCCAGGATCGAACTGTTCCGTGCCAACTGATCGCGCAACTCCGCGGAGACACGGAGCAGGCTGTCCAGTGAAAGCCGCTGATCGAAGATCGCCAGGTCCTGCTCGTCGATGATGCTTCGCTGCGTCGCGATCTCCTCCTGCTGGCGCCGAACCGTGATCTGCTGCTCCTCAAGGATCTGGCGCTGTTCCTCGAGCATGCTGCGCAGGATGCGGACCGAATCTTCTGATTGCCGCAAGACCTCGCGCGCCTCCTGGCGGGAGCCCCCGAGAAGCAGCAACTCTGAGCGCATGAGGAGACCGGCCCCTTCGATATTCTCCCGTTTCGTCTCGAACGACAGCGATCGCGATTCCGGGTTCAGGATCAGATTGATCATGATGGAAACACGCGGCTCTCCCTCGTTGGACACAACGAGGATATGCTTTCCCTCGACGGCGCGCAGCGTCGGACGCAGATCGGCGCTTCGAAACTCGTCCAGATAGAGCATCTGCAGGGAATCCAGGTCCCGGTCAGAGCGAACTCCAACAACGGAAAGCGTCTTCCCCCGCACGCGCGCCGATTGGATGAACCGCTTCAGCGTCGCGATCATGGCGGTATCGCTCTCGTATACTCCGATGCGAAGGGACGAGAGGCGGCCCTCGTTTGGCCACACGATGTTCTCTGCGAAGCGGAGCAAATATGCAGATTTCACCGCCTCCGCGGTGATGCGCACGGAGCCCGGGCGATCCTGGGCAGACAGGACGCCGGCAAGAAACGTGGTCGCGAAGGCGGCGACGACGAGCGTTTTGATATATCCGTGCGCGCGAGTCATATACTATTCTATGAACATACTGCACTCTGCCAAGAGATGCAACCGGCAGAATATATGCGCGCGAAGGAATTTCTTTCTATCTTTTTGATTTGGCGTCCCTATCCCCACATCATCGACACCAGAACATGAAACGACCGTTGGCTACCGCTGTAATCCTCCTCCTCCTGGTACCGGGTTGCTACGTCCTCGAGACGCTGGGCCTCTATACGCCGCCTCCCACGGTGTCCGACCAGGTCCGTCAGCTGCGGTCCGATGTCGCCCAGCGCCAGTTTGGATTCGAGATGTTCCCCACCGCGCGGATCGACTCGGTGTCCTTCGATTCCAGTAACCGGCGGGTCTTCGTCGATTTCAATACTGATCTCTCGTTCACCCCCTTCCGAGAACCGAATGCGCAGGAATTGCGGACTCGGGTCTCGCAATATTTTTCCGGCACCCTCGACAGTTTCGACGTCGTCGTGCGCTCGATGAAGATCCCGGTCGAGGACCTTATTCCGAACTACTACCGAAGCGGCAGCACGCTGCCCGATTCATCCCGGCTCGTCCGCGGCAACGCCCCACGGCCTGAACCCCTTGTCCGGAATGTCAGCAGACCGCTCACACCAACGCGCGGCCTGCAGGGTCGATACATCGGCCTCTGGCATAGCCATGGGTGGTATTACAACAACGAACTGGACCGGTGGGAATGGCAGCGTCCGCGGCTCTTCATGACCGTCGAAGACCTCATTCCGATGTCCTTCACGATCCCCTATCTCATTCCGATGCTCGAGAATGCTGGTGCCACGGTATTCGTCCCCCGCGAGCGAGATCTGCAGACCAACGAAGTCGTCGTCGACAATGACTCTCTCGGTTCCGGGTATCGCGAGATCGTTCCGAAGGGAAGTTCCTGGCAGCCGGCCGAGGGGCTGGGATTCGCCTTCGGCCTTCCGCCGTACGGACCCGGCGTCAACCCCTTCCAGCTTGGGACCGCACGTATGATCCGCGCCGACGTCAACGCGGCGGCGGAATACGTACCCGCCATTCCGCAAGCGGGATCGTACGCGGTGTATGTCTCCTATGCCTCGACCGATTCCAGCACAACCCGCGCCCGATACCGTGTCCGTCATCTCGGCGGCTCGACGGAGTTCCTCGTGAACCAGAAGATCGGCGGCGGAACATGGATCTATCTGGGGACATTCCGATTTCGCGCCGGCGCGCACTCGGAGAGCGGGAGCGTTCTGCTGAGTTCTCCCGGTGATGAACCCGGCACCTGGATCACGGCGGATGCCGTCCGTTTCGGCGGCGGGATGGGTGTGGTCGCACGCGGCGGCCAAGCGAGCGGACGTCCGAAGTTCGTCGAGGGAAGCCGGTGCTGGCTCCAGTATGCCGGGATGCCTGATACACTCGTATACAGTCTGAGTCGCGGCCGACACGATTACCGCGACGACTACATGAGCCGCGCCGAATATCTCAATTTCCTGAGAGGGGCACCGTTCGGTCCGAATCCTGCCCGCGACGTCAAAGGCCTGGGCATCCCCATCGATCTCTCCCTCGCGTTTCACACTGACGCCGGTATCACAAACAACGACACGACCGTCGGAACGCTCTCCATCTATACGCTCGAGGGGATGGACTCACTTTCGGTTTTCCCGGACAGCATGTCTCGATTGGCCAATCGGGATTTCGCCGACATCCTGCAAACGCAGATCGTCGATGATCTCCGCGCGACCTTCGATCCGGCGTGGACGCGGCGGCAACTGCGCAGCGCGGACTACAGTGAGTCACGCCGGCCCAACATGCCCTCCGCGCTCCTCGAGCTACTCTCGCACCAGAACTTCCTCGATATGAAGTTCATGCTCGACCCGCGCTTTCGATTCCAGGTCAGTCGTGCGATCTACAAGGCGATGCTCCGATTTCTGGCGACGCAGTACAGCACGCCGTACGTGGTGCAGCCGCTTGCGGTCACGCACTTCAGCGCGATCCCTGATTCGCTCGGCAACGCGCAACTTCGCTGGCGCCCTCGCACAGACCCGCTCGAACCGAGCGCCATCCCAACACACTACATCGTCTACACGCGAAAGGATGACGGAGGCTTTGACAACGGCATCGTCGCACGGGACACATTCCTTACCGTGCACAACCTCGTCCCGGGAGTCCGATACGGATTCAGCGTCGCTGCTGTGAACGATGGCGGCGAGAGTTTTGCCTCGGAGATCCTCCCGGTCTGCATCGTCGCGGACGGCAAGGGTCCTGCCCTCATCGTGAATGCCTTCGATCGGATCTCGGGTCCCGCGACCGTCGAAACGCCCGACTACAAGGGGTTTCTCGCCGACCTCGACGCAGGTGTTGCGGACCGTGTGAATCCCGGGTTCACCGGCACTCAGCACAGCTTCGTCCGAACGAATCCCTACCGATCGAATGATGCTCCCGGACATGGCGCAAGCTTTGCGGATCACGAAGGAGAAATCGTTGCGGGGAACACATTCGATTTCGCAGCAGTCCACGCAGAGGCGCTCGCCGCCAACGGATGGTCTGTCGGCGGAGCGAGCGATGAGGCAGTCATGGATTCCGTCGTCACGCTCGGTCAATTTCGATTCGTCGATGTGGCATTCGGAGAAGAGAAGACGACGCGGTGGCAGCGGTCGGCGCTCGACTCGACCGCGGGACCGGCCTTCCAGGCATTCCCTCCGCCGATGCAAAAAGCTCTCCAGGAATACGGAAGTGTCGGCGGTGCGCTCCTCGTTTCGGGTTCCTACATCGGCAGCGAGCTCTTTGCTGATCCCCGGAGAGACACGCTGAGCGTGCAATTCGCCCGACGCATGCTCCGCTTTGGACTTGTCACCGACCATGCGGCGCGCAGCGGCCGCGTGATCTCCGTCGACTCCGCGTTCCTCCCCCGCGGGACGGAGATCCACTACAACACGGAAGTGCGCCCTGATCTGTATGCGGCAGAGGCTGTGGATGCGATCGCCCCCGCCGACAGCGCACGTCAGATCCTGCGATATGCGGAGAACCTCTTCGGCGCCGGGACGGCATATCGAGGACCCTACGGCGTGATCGCGCTGGCATTTCCGTTCGAAACGATCGTCGATGCGCATCAGCGCGCGATGCTCATGCGGGCAATCCTGAACTACCTGAGGCCTTGATCGTCATGCACGTCTATTTCTACGAAGCGTTCGAGGAAGAAGCTGAAGCGCTCCGTCACCAGCTTGGCACCACGCTCTCCTATGAAATGACCTCTGAGACCATCCAGGAGAGCGGAGACGCCGAGCCGCCTGCCCGGTTGATCAGCATCCGGACCCAATCGATCATTCCGGCGCATTGGACCGGAGCGATCGACGGCGTTCTGAGCCGCAGCACGGGATTCGATCACCTTGTCGCGTATCGGAAGACCTTGGAGAAACCGATCCCATGCGGCTATCTCGATGAGTACGCAACGCGGGCGGTGGCGGAACACGCCGTCGTCACGCTCGCGGCGTTGTTCCGGCGCATCCCCAAGCAACAAGGGCAATTCCGGCAGTTCGATCGAGATGGATTGACCGGAACCGAGTTCGGCGGGAAGAACCTGCTCGTGATCGGCGTTGGCCGCATCGGGAGCGAGATCGTGCGCCTTGCTCGAGGGATGGGAATGAATGTCCAGGGGATCGATCTGGTCGAACGGTTCCCGGATGTGACATACGTCGACCGCGAGACCGGGATGGCGTGGGCCGATGCGATCATTTGTGCCATGAATCTCACCGCGGAGAACCGCGGCTATTTCCAGTACGACTTCTTGCGAACCGCAAAACGCGGAACATTCTTCGTGAACATCGCACGCGGAGACATTGCGCGCACCGGGGACCTTGTGCGCTTGCTGCGCGAAGGATATCTGGCGGGTGTTGCGCTTGATGTGTTCGAGCGGGAGCCCGAGGTTGCGCAATCGATCCGCAGCGGCGAGCTGGCACAAGCCGCTCTCGAGGTCGAAGAGCTGCTCGGATTCCCCAACGTGATCCTCACCCCGCACAATGCATTCAACACGCTTGAGGCGGTTCAGCGGAAAGCGGAATTCACGGTCAGACAGGTGCGGCAGTTCCTGGAACATGGAGATTTTCTATGGAAAATCTAGGGCAGTTCGGGATTTCGAGTTGGGAACGCGGAGTGAAAAGACTGACGAGCAGAATGTGGGTGGTCGTGCTATTGCTCTGTGTTTCCGCGCTGGCGGCCGCGCAAGAACGGCATGTGGTGCTGTTCGTGATCGATGGATTCTCGTATAAGGCTTGGGAGAAACTCTCCATTCCCGTCCTGCGCACGCTCGCGCGTGAGGGGACGTTGGTCGAGCAGGGGCATCTTCCACCGCCTGCTCATCCGAAAGCAGGGCCGTATGCAGAGATCCACAGCTCCTCGATCGTCAATCCGATCATGATGGCCGGAACGATCTTCATCGATCGCAAAACTGTGTTGCTCCAG
>JBFYQI010000174.1:0-4048 GCA_041302875.1 Ignavibacteria bacterium | reverse complement strand
TGGATCTCGATGACGTTCTGCAGGTCGTCATTCGTCCCCGGGTCCGTGCAATTCCACGAGCCGGTCCAGACCCAGTCGTCCGCGTCTGACGTCGTGTCACGGTTGTCGAAGACGAAGAACTTATTGTGCATCAGGCCGATGCCGAAATTCAATGCATCGTAACTATCATCGATGACGGTGATACCTGCGTTCTTCAACGTCGTCCAGGGGACGGTTGACTGGTTGTCCTTCTCGCCGATCACGCGGACCGCGACGCCGCGGTTCTTCGCATTGATGAGGGCCGTTGCGATCGTCGACCCGACTGTCCCGCTCAGGCTGTAGAGACTGATATCGATCGAATGCGTCGCCGCATTGATCCGGGTGATCACTCTGGCAGGAAAGTCGACATTCCCTTGCGCCGCCTCGCCCCTGGACAGGGAAGTGTTGACGGATTTGTTGAAGTAGACGTTCATCGTGCCGCTGGATGTCATCGAAGCGGTCGATACGATGTAGTTCTGCGAATTGGTCGTGCCGGAGGCGTTCGTGCTGCTGAGTTGGATATGGTAGATGGTCGCCGGCTGGAGGCTATCCAAGGTGACGACATGGTCGGTGACGTATGTCGTCTCTGCGCGCATTGCGCCGTACGCCGTCGTGGTGCCGAAGCGGACGAGCGACGTGCCGGGGACATCGGTCTGCCACCGGATGGTCATCGCAGCGGGCGTGATATCCGACTCATACGGCGGCGCGGAGAGGATGCGCGGTCCGGCCCCTTCCACGATGATGTCGTCGATGGAGCGGGGGAGGAGCTGGTAGAACGCGTTGAACTGGCTGAGCACGCCGACGATATCGAAGGGATAGTTCGAAATCGCGGTGTTGGCCAGGTTTGTACGGCTATTCACGCGCACTTCAGCGAGTTGTCCGCTTCCGTCGTTGACCTTGTAGTTCGTTCCGGTTCCAGAGACGATCGCCCAATTCGTGGCAGGAGAACCGTTGTAGGTGACTGCGGTGATGCTGTTTATGCGCACAAGGCGACCTTCGTACGGTTCATCGGCACCCTGGGCATTGATTTGCGCCGCGGTGACAACGAGCGTGTCAAAGGAATTCCCTTCGCTGACCTTCTCAAGGAGCGCTGCAGGAACGAGCTCGAACAACTCATTGTAAGGAGCGACGAGACCAAGCACGATGATCTCATCTCCGCGTTGAACGCTGTCCGCAACGGACGCGTCGTAAACGGCAAGCCCGCCTGTTGTATCCTGAAGATATGCGGGGATACCGAATTCATTGGATGCGGTGACGACACCTTTTACGACCGCCCACTTCCCAAGCAACGTATGCATGCCGTTCGCTTCTTTCCGCTTTACCATACGGATGTCGCGCGGCGTTCCGTAGACGAGCGTTTGCGGTTGAACGGAGATGGGGAGGTACGTTTGTCCATCAATGCTCGTTTGGATTGCAAGGCTGAATTCATCTGTTGTATCATCAGCGGTGATCCCGGGAATTCGGACGTATTGTGTGTCGCTGCCGGCGATCGAGAAGCCGCTGATGGTCAATGTGTCGCCGCTGGCTTGGAATGTCGCCCCCTGAGAGATCTCCAAGTTGCTGAGCGTCCAATGGAATGGCCCGGGCTTTATCAGCCGATAGGCCCGGAGCGAATCCGCTGTCGGGGCGATGACTATTTCTAATGTGGTCGGTTGATCATACTTCCAAATTGACGGGGAAATGCGCGCGGTCCCTTGGCCGGTCGCTGGAGGAGTTGCATCATAATAGAGTTCAACGAACTCGTTGTCGAATGACGTTGCATCCTAGAATTCACTGATGACCAGCTTGCCGGAGTTCGTATTCGTCATACCGGAGCCAGGCGTCGCATTGGACGTTGTCGAGGAGGAAGTGCGGGACCATGATGTCTCCAGGGATGCGCTCGCGTTGGCATCCAAACGGCGTACGTTCTCTCCACCTGCTCCGGGAAGCGAGACTGTGGGACCGTCCAGAACGGCATCGACAGCATTCCGGAGCGTAAAATTCTCGGCGCCATTTATCTTGGGGGCAACTCCGCCGACATCCGCCGTATTGAAGAAGACGGTACTTGCTGGTAGTGTTAATCCCCAAAACGTCTCAAATGACGTCCTGCTGGCATTCCGGGCGATGATGACGTATCCACCTGCGGGAATAGTCGTTCCTGCGGGCACAACAAATGTCTGCGTTGCGTTTGCTTGTACGACCTTGTAGCCTGAAATATCCAGACCCTGCGCGAGGCCTGACTGGATGGTTACGATTGTGAGGAAGATAAGAAGGAGCATTCGCATTTGAGCAGCTTTCATGAAGAGTGAGGTGAATCATAAAATATAGACAATAATATCGAGGGGCGGAAGGAAATCGCCATCAACAATTGGAAAACCCTCAAACCTTGGGTACATTCAATGAGAACATCGTTAGACAATTCTTATGACTCGAGTCGCGGCCGGCATCATCGAACGAAATGGAAGATACCTCGTCTGTCAACGCAAGGCAGGGGGACGGTACGAGTTCAAGTGGGAATTTCCCGGCGGGAAACTTGAGCCCGGCGAAACGGTCGAACAGTGTCTTCGCCGCGAACTGCATGAGGAACTTTCGATCGATGTTACGCATATCGAACCGTACGAAACACGAACGACGCACTATGAGAGTGGCGGGTACTTCGAAGTTGCATTCTGCCGCGTGAACGGATTCGGCGGCGATCCGAAGAATATCGTCTTTCAGGAGATACGGTGGGCCTCCGCAGAAGAAATGGCGCAGCTCGATTTCCTCGAAGGGAACAAACCGATCGTCGAACGGCTGCGCGGACAGGGCTGATGCGCAGAACGCATACTGACAAGCTCTACGTCGCGCTGATTCAACGCCGACTGCTTCGCTGGTACCGCCGCCATGCCCGCCCGCTTCCGTGGCGGCGAACGAAGAATCCGTATCGCATCCTCGTGTCCGAGGTGATGCTGCAGCAGACGCAGGTCAGCCGCGTGTTGCAGAGGTTTCCGAAATTCCTTCGCCGCTTTCCGACGCTCAGGCGACTCGCGGCGGCCTCGCCTGCGGACGTCATCCGCGCCTGGCAGGGAATGGGATACAACAACCGCGCGCTCAATCTTCATCGTCTTGCCCGGCTGGTGGCGGATCGATACAACGGAAGGTTGCCCGGGACGATGGATGACCTGAACGGTCTTCCTGGGATCGGTCGCTATACCGCGAATGCCGTCGCATGCTTCGCCTTCGGCGCGTCGGTTGCGACCGTCGACACCAATGTCCGGCGCGTGTTCTCGCGCGTGTTCCCGGAGAGGCTGAACGCTGATCCATGGCTCGTTGCCGAGCGGGTGCTCCCCAAGCGGTCCGCCTATGACTGGAACCAGGGCTTGATGGAGTTGGGCGCGCTCATCTGTACAGCGAAAGATCCGGGCTGCAGAGAATGTCCGCTCGTCATGCACTGTCCGAGCGCCCACAGGATCGTTCCTGCTCCTCGCGTGAGATCGACAGAGCGAACGCGTCGTGGCGTGCCGGACCGTATCTATCGCGGCCGTGTTGTCGAAGCTCTTCGGAAGTCGCGTCGTTCGGTCTCGATCATCTCCCTTCGGAAATCCGTGATTCCGGACCTTGCGTCATCAGAGCGAAGGTGGTTTGCTCAAATACTCGATCGGTTGGAGCGGGATGGGATGATTCGCGTTACACGGAAGAACGGGGACCTGCGCGTCTCATTACCGGAATGACAAGCACAAATCGAACAGCGCTTTCTCTTCTCCATCAAGAACGGGAAGGGGAGATCCGTGGACGTCTCGCGGAGTTCTCAGCTGTTCCCGAGGCTGAGTACTTCTATGAGTTGGTGTATTGTCTGCTCACACCGCAATCGAGCGCGAGGAATGCCGACGCCGTGGTACATGCTCTCAAAGAAAGCGACTTTGAACATCAACCGATCGATCCGGAACCGATTCTCCGTTCGCGCGAACATTACATTCGGTTTCATCGGACAAAGTCAGGGCATCTCCTTCGCCTCAAGCAGGAATATGCGGAGGTTCTCGACAAGATTGCGGGGGAGAAGTCCGCACAGAAC
>JBFYQI010000154.1:0-4327 GCA_041302875.1 Ignavibacteria bacterium | reverse complement strand
GGCGATGCACGAGATGCTCCCGCTGCATGCGGTACTCGATGAGGTCTCGGACCGTTATGACCTTGAGCGAGTGCTTCCGTGCAAGTTCCATCAATCGGGGAACGCGCGCCATCGAGCCATCCTCGTCGAGGATCTCGCACAGCAGTCCGGCCGGCTGCAATCCGGCCAACCGGCAGAGATCGACCACAGCCTCTGTATGTCCCGCCCGACGGAGAACTCCCCCCTCCGCTGCCTTGAGCGGAAAGATATGTCCCGGCCGGGCGAATTCCTTTGCCGTTGCTTTCGCATCTGCCAGCGCCCGAATGGTCGCGGCACGATCCGCCGCGGAAACGCCGGTCGAGGTTCCGTGCACGTAGTCGACGGAAACGGTGAATGGTGTTTCGTGCAGCGATGTATTCTCATCCACCATCAGGTCAAGGCCCAGTTCTTCAGCACGCGCAGCCGTGATCGGCGCACAGACCACACCACGGCCTTCCCGCGTGAAGAAATTCACGAGTTCCGGGGTAACCTTCTCCGCGGAGAGGACGAAGTCTCCTTCGTTCTCCCGGTCTGCATCGTCCACCACGATGAGGATGCGCCCGTCCCGGACATCGGCAAGGGCTTCCTCAATGGAATGGAAGTGATAGGCCTTCGAGCCGCTCATGGATTACTTCTTCTCTCCTTCTGTCTCTGAGATCACCGAGGCGATCGCCGAGCGGTCCATCTTGACCTTCACGTTGTCGGCGATCTGGATGAGCATCGACTTCTCGTCCATACCGGCAACGGTGCCGTAGATTCCGCCGGAGGTGAGGACCTTGTCCCCCTTCTTCACGGCGTCGAGCATCGACTGGCGTTCCTTGGCGCGCTTCTGCTGCGGACGGATGATCATGAAATAGAAGATGGCAATGATGGAGCCGAAGAGGATCAGGTTGGCGACCAAGCCTGTGCCGCCCTGGTCAGTTCCTTGTTGGGCCATCAAAACGAAGGGATAGATGCTCACGAGGTATTCCTTTCTTCTTGTAAAGAGTGTTGTCTGGTGACCTATTCGATTCCGGAAACCGGGGCAGCGTTCCGTATGCTCGTCAGGAAGGACTGCTTCCAGGATTCGAATCGTCCTTCGCAGATCGCCAACCGTGCTTCCTGCACCATACGGAGATAGAACGTCACGTTGTGGATCGTCGCCAATTGAAGCGCGAGAATTTCCCGAGACAAGAACAGATGTCGCAGATACGCGCGCGTGAACGTGCGGCATCCATAACAACCGCATGTTTCGTCCACGGGTGAAAAGTCCTGCTTGTACTGGGCATTGCGCAGATTGAGCGTTCCGGTTCGGGTGAACAGGTTCGCATTCCGACCATTGCGGGTCGGCATGACGCAATCGAACATGTCGACACCGCGGGCGATCGACTCGATGATGTTCTCGGGCGTCCCGACACCCATCAGATACCGCGGCTTCTCCTTCGGCAGAAACTGCTCTGTGAATGCGGTGATCTCATACATCGTCTCGGCCGGTTCTCCCACCGCCAACCCGCCGATCGCATAGCCCTCGAAATCCATCGCCACCAACGCTCGCGCACTCGCTTCCCGAATGGTCGGGAAGGTGCTCCCCTGTACAATGGCAAAGAGCGCTTGTCGGTGACCGTACCGTTCCGGTTCGCGCCCCATCGCTTCCTGGCATCGGGCCGCCCAGCGGACCGTCAGTTCATGCGAGGTCTGCGCATACTCCGCATCGCACGGATGCGGCGGACATTCATCCAGCACCATCATGATGTCCGATCCAAGGTCACGCTGAATGCGGACGACCGACTCGGGAGTGAAGAGATGCGTTGACCCGTCAAGATGCGAGCGGAACGTCACGCCTTCTTCCTCGATGCGCCGCAGGTCGGTCAGGCTGAAGACCTGATACCCGCCGCTGTCGGTGAGCATCGGTCGGTCCCACGCGGCAAAGCGATGCAGGCCGCCGGCCTTGTGAATCGTCTCCATCCCGGGCCGCAGATATAGATGATACGTGTTCCCGAGGATGATCTGCGCTCCCGCTTCCGTGAGCTCCCGCGGCTCCATCGCCTTCACGGTTCCCTGCGTCCCGACGGGCATGAAGATCGGTGTCTCGATCTCGCCGTGGTCGGTCTGAAGAAGGCCGGCTCGGGCTTTTCCATCTGTGGCCGTCAGCGTGAATTTCAAACGATTCCTTGCCGAAGTCCGGAGGTCAATAAAAAACCGCAGGGAGTCTCTCTGCGGCGTCGCGGGGTTCCTATGCGGCCAATGTGTGTAATATACCCAGAAATCGACGCGAAATCAACCGAGCCCATCCGGAAGCATTGCCACCCGTTTTCTGCGCTTCCAATGAGCATCCAGGAGGAGGAAGATGCCGACATATGCGAGCCCGCCAAGCGTATCTGCCATCATGTCAAAATAGTCGAACGAACGCCCGGGGACGAAGAATTGGTGGACCTCATCCATGACGCCATACAGGATCGTCACGGCAAGGCCAACGAGGAGCGCACGACGCTGTAGCGACGGAAAGCGGACCTGATAGAAGAAGGCGCGATGCGCGAACCAGCAGAGAAAGAAGAAGACGATGGCATGCGCGACCTTATCCTGGAAAGTGAAGAGACGCAGTGTCGGGATGGAAGGAATCGAGGACAACCAGAAGATGAGAGCGATCCAGGCAATGGCAGGAAATTGATACCGGACAAACTGCTTCACTCATGCCTCCCGGTTTCGATACGGGCAAACGCTTTCGGCAGATACTCGATCAGATCGCCCGCGACCAGACTCCGCTCGCCCATGCGCTCCGCGGCGATATCGCCCGAGAGTCCGTGCACGAAGGCCGCGCACCACGCCGCAGCATGCTGTTCCATCCCCTGTGCCCAGAGTCCCGCAACGATCCCGGCAAGTACATCACCGGATCCGACCGTCGCCATTCCGGGATTGCCCGTCGAATTCAGAATGACCGTACCATCGCTCGATGCAGTTGCGGTCGGCACCCCCTTCAGAATGACGGCGGACCGTGTCGCTCGCGCGTATGCACGGACAGATTCCACGCGATCGGTCTCAATGTCGCGCGGGCCCATTCCGGTCAGTCGTGCGAATTCTCCCGAGTGCGGCGTCAACGATATCTTCGCCTTGCTCCGCTTCAGCAGAGATGCGCCTGCGGAGGCGACGACACTCAATGCATCGGCATCCAGAACGAGATTGCCGTGGTACTCCCCAAGTATTGCGGATACGACAGCCGTCACATTCCCTTGGAGAGAGAGTCCGGGGCCGAGCAGGACCACGTCAGCCCAGTCCAGATGCGTGCGGATCACATCGAGCGCCTGGGTGTTCACGGCTCCATCGTCGGCGCACGGGAGGGGACGGACGATCGCTTCGTTCAGTTTGCGCGCAAGGACGGGATAGACACTCTCGGGAGTCAGCAGCATGACGGCGCCGGCGCCGCTGCGCAACGCTGCCGTCGCGGCGAGCGAGGCCGCACCGGTGAAGCCGCGAGAGCCTGCGATGATCAGCACCTTGCCGGTCGTGTACTTGTTCGCGTTGAATGGACGCCGCGGGAGAAGCGGACGGACATCCTCCTGTTCGGAAAGCCACGTGCGGAATTTTCCCTGATCCACCACGGACGGCGGGATCCCGATATCCGCTACGTAGACGCGTCCTGACGCTTCGCGCGCTTCGTTCAACAGCAACCCGGATTTCAGCAGTCCAAAGGTCACCGTCATGGATGCATCGACAGAAGCGCCAATGCATCGGCCAGTGGTCGCATCGGCACCCGAGGGGATGTCGACGGCGACGACGGCGGCCGTTTGCTGGTTCATCCAATCGATGAGGAACCGTTGCGGGCGGCGGGGAACGCCGGCGAAGCCGGTCCCGAAGAGGGCATCGATGACGAGGTCGGGTTCGGCAAGAGAGCGGAGGGCGGACGGCGACGCGCGCCTGATCTGGAGGCGATTGCGTCCGTCACGTGCGAACTGCCGGAGGATGGCAAGATTGGTCTTCGCGTCGCCGCGGTATTCCTGCGGCGCGGCTGTCAAGAGAACGGATACATGCACACCGGAGACGCACAGGTGACGTGCGATCACGAATCCGTCGCCGCCATTGTTCCCCTTGCCGCAGACGACCACGACATGCGCTCCCTGCATTGGTCCGAATTGCTCATGCAACAGATCAACGACGCTCCGCCCGGCATTCTCCATCAACAACAGCCCGGGCACGCCCATCGCGATGGTGCGCTCATCACACCAACGCATCTGTTCTGCCGTGACGACCGTTTGCATGTTGACCTCCCGTTCCGCGCGTTCGTTAGAAGAACCGCTGGGCTGTTTCCACGATGCCGGATGGCAGCAGACCGAGA